>CAYQUF010000145.1:0-11791 GCA_964420595.1 uncultured bacterium | reverse complement strand
AGCGTTCGGAAAATCGGTGAGGGTAGCGAGCGCCGTAACCCCCGCTACCCGGTTAATTTAAGAAACGAGTAAGTACTCTTCGGCGGGTTGGTCTTCTTCGAGTGCGTCGAGGATTTCGTCTACAACGTCCTCGTCCACGCCGCCGTACCAGTAGTTATCGGGATAGACCATTAGGATCGGTCCGCGATCGCACATTTTCAGACATCCGGCGCTGGAGACCATAACGTCGTCCAAACCGCGATCGACCAATTCGTTTTCTAGGTATTGAATCAGCGATGCCGACCCTTTATTCTGACAAACCCCTTTGGGTTCTCCCCGGACTCGGAAACTACCGCAGACAAATATGTGATGTTTTGGCTTTTGCATGGTATTTTCTCCTTTGGTTTGCCAACGGGCAAAACCGAATTACAGAACCAAATTACAGAACCAATTCAAAGACTTCGTCGGGATCGTCGCGATCCTTGCGTTCGAGCAACACGTTGATGATGTTGCACAGCAAGTGCAAGCTGCCGTGGTAGCCGAAGCTGGGGAAGTAGCTGTGTCCGACGCGATCGAGGATCGGCCAGCCAAAGCGCACGAACGGGATATCTTCGGCGCGGGCGATATACTTGCCGTAGACGTTAGAAATCAGCAGGTCAACCGGTTCGTTCTTAATCAGTTGGTGCAGGTAGAACATATCCGCGTTGTCCTTCGCGATCGCTTCGGGAACCCAGTCAGCGAGAATCGCCTTGCAGCGCTCGCGGAAGTATTTCGACGACGTACCTGTAATCACATAAACAGGTTTTGCACCGCAACTGACTAAGAATTCCGTCAGCGAAACCACCTGGTCGGGGTCGCCGGACACTGCCACGCGCTTGCCATACAGGTATTGCTGCATGTCGGTCATCACGTCCACCAAGCGACCGCGCTCCTCCACCAGCGACTCTGGCGGTTGAATCCCCGTCGTTTCGATCAGCGCTTGCACGAAGCGATCCGTCGCCGCAATGCCAATCGGCAGATCCAACAGGTGATAGGGAACGTTGCACTTGCGCTCTAATTCTTCCGCCGCCGCCTTCGACGCCTCTGGTCCCAAGGCAAGGGTGGCTTTGCTATCGCCCGTGCGGTGCAGTGCCTCGACCGGGGTGCCGCCCTTGGGATACATCTTGAACTCGCCCGTCTGCGGCGTATCCACCACGTCGGAGGTATCCGGGAAGACCACCGCATTGACGCCAATCTCTTGCAGCATCTGCTTCAGGTGGCGGGTGTCCGACGGTTCCACGTAACCGGGAATCACGTTAATTTGGTCGGTACTCGGCTCGGTAGTCTCAGATAAGTAAGAAACGATCGCCTTAGTCATGTTCGACCAACCCGTGATGTGGGTTCCCACGTAACTGGGGGTGTTGGCGTGGATGACAGTCTTGCCTTCCGGGATAATACCGCTCTCGCGGGCTTCCCGAATCAAGCTGGGCAGATCGTCCCCGATGGTTTCGGACAAACAGGTAGTATTGATGGCAATCACGTCGGGATTGTAAAGCTTGTACATCGTGGTGAAAGCCTTACGCAAGTTTGCACCACCGCCGAACACCGCCGTCCCTTCTGTAAAGGAGCTGGTGGCTGCCATAATCGGCTCTCTGTAGTGACGGGTGAGGTGCGATCGATGGTAAGAACAGCACCCTTGAGAACCGTGAGAATGAGGCAAGCAGCCGTGAATGCCGAGGGCGGAATACATCGCGCCGATGGGTTGGCAGGTTTTGGCTGGATTGATGCGTAGGGCTTCGCGATCGAGTATTTCTTTCGGTGTTGCTTCTAACATGGAACTAGAGTCTCCTCAATAGGGGCTACGGACTGGGTGGATTCGGGATTAGGGTGCGGGAAGTTCAGATCGGCAAATCGGGGTTCCCAAACCGCTAATCCCCAACCCCTAGTCATTTCAGGATTGCCACGGGGCTTTGATGTGCTTCCAAGCCGGACCGTTGACGCGCATATCGACATCTTTGGCAAAGTTGACGGCACCGCGAAAACCGGCAAAGGGACCGCCGTAGTCGTAGTTGTGCAGTTGCTTCGACGGAATGCCGTATTTCTCGATGATGTACTTATCTTTAATCCCCGAACCAATCAGGGACGGCTTGAACCGTTCGATCAGTCGATCCAGTTCGTGGTGCGAGATGTTATCGATCAAGAGGGTGCCTTCGCCCATGTCGGGGATCATTCCCTTGTAATCGCCAACCACTTCCTCTTGGCGCAACTGTTCGAGTTGTTCGGGCGAAATCGGCGGCTTGTACCGTTCGGGGTCGGCTTTAACCGTCAGTTCTTCAATGTTGCGGCTGTCGGCATCGACCTTAATCTTCGGTAGTGCTTCCCGTCCTTCGTAGTCGTCCCGGTGGGCAAATTCGTATCCCGCTACAACTGTTTTCATGCCTAAGTTGGCAAACAGTTCTTGATAGTGGTGAGCGCGAGATCCGCCGACGAACAGAAACACGGTTTTTCCTTCCAGACGCTGGCGGTACTGTGCCAATTGCGCTTCGGCTAAACCGACTTCTTCGGCAATAACCTGTTCGACTCGTTCGGTCAGTGCTGGGTCGTCGAAGAATTGAGCGATCTTGCGCAAGCTCTTGGCAAAGGCGTGGACGCCGATAAAGTTGACTTTAATCCACGGCGTGCCGAACTTGGTTTCCATCATCGTAGCCATGTAGTTGATGGAACGGTGGCACATGACCAAGTTAACTTTTGCCAAGTGCGCCCGAGTGGCTTCGTCGTAAGAGCCGTTTCCGCTAAAGGTGGATACGACCTCGATGCCGCATTTGTTCAGGACGCGCTCGATTTCCCAGGAGTCGCCGCCGATGTTGTATTCGCCCATCAAGTTGACGGTATAGCCCTCAATTTCGGGCGCGTCTTCATCGGTACCGATCCAATTTTTGAAGAAGCCGTTGTTGGCAATGTGGTGACCGGCGGACTGGCTGACGCCTTTGTAACCTTCGCAGTTAAACGCCGTCACGCTAATGCCCAATTTTTCGGTCATTTCTTTGGCGGCGGTTTGAATGTCGTCGCCGATTAACCCGACCGGACAGGTGGCGTGAATGGTAATTGCCTTCGGATGCATTAAGTCATGGGCTTCTTGGACGGCTTGCTTTAATTTCTTCACGCCGCCAAACACGAGATCGTGCTCGTTCATGTCGGTGGTGAAGCAATATTGCATGTAGTTCTTACCCTCTTCGCGCTCGCGGAATTGGTTGCGCCGGGTCATCCAGGAATAGTAAGAACATCCGACCGGTCCGTGGACGATGTGAACCACGTCGCCAAAGGGACCGACCACCACCCCTTTACATCCGGCAAAAGAGCAACCCCGTTGGGTGATGATACCGGGCGTCGTCCGCACGTTGGCTTGAATTTCTTGTTCCTGGGACGGATCGCGAACGACAATGTGCTTGCTGCGCTTTTTGGCAACTTTTCTGGGATAGGCGGAGACGATTTCGTCAACTGTCTGGGTTGTCTCTTCCTCGGAAATGGGAGACTTAGACAGCATTACCTCTTGCGTTGCATCTGCATATTTCTGTTCGTCAGTCATGAGAGACCTCCTCTCTATTTGCTTTAGTCATTAGTCACTAGCCATCGGTGGGGAGTCAAAGTTACTGGGTATCGGAATCGATAACTAATGACTAATGGGATGGTTAGCCGGTCATTTCATCGACAGCCACGCTGCCAACTTCTGACGTACTGACCCGGACGCTATCTTCGACGGGTAAGACAAAGATTTTGCCGTCTCCGGGAACGCTGGTTTGGTTGGTGTCGATCAGGGTTTGCACCAAGAGATCGACTTTATCGTCGGGAACCACCATACTCAGCAAGCGTTTGGGCAGCAGCCGGGGACCTTTGGCAAGTAAGGGCAGCAGTTCGGCGCTATCTTGCGGGTTTTGGTTAATGGCTTGTGCCATTTCAAAATCAACTGCCTGCCTTCCCCGACCGACGGCTTTTAAAGCCGTAATGGATGGAAAACCTGCCTTGGCTAATGCTTGTTTGGTCTGGTTGATTTTGTTGAGGCGGATAACCGCCATGACTTCTTTCATTTCCACATCCACGAAGCAGTCTGCTCGTGTCCTCCGAATTAAATGGAGTCCTTTGTTCTAGTGGTTGGATGGTTCGCCGTCAGGAACAAAGGACTTGCAAACTCAATTAGACCGTTGCTAAAGACGGAGTGGCGCTCGATTCGGACGTGTCTGCACCTTCTTTGATGCCAGTGCTGATGGTGTAGATTTCTTCGACGGGGCTGACAAAGATCTTGCCGTCGCCGTGTTGTCCTTCGGTTCCCGTGCGGGCGTTATTTAAAATGGTGCGCAGCACGAAAGTTTTTTCTTTTTCTGGAACCACAATCATCAAGCATTCTTTCGGCAGTTCGTCGTAGACGACTTGACCGACTTTGATGCCTTGTTGTTTGCCTCGTCCGAATACTTCGATTTTAGTGACGGCTGGGTAACCTGCATCTAAGAGTGCTTTCATGATTTCTGCACTCTTTTCGGGTCGGACGATCGCTCGGATCATAATAGGCATTGCAGTGACCTCCCAAAATGTAGTCTTGAAATTGAGTTGGAAGTGTTAAGAATTGGGTTGGGGTGGGGTATTGGTCAATGACCCCGACCCCGTTGCGGCTCGATCGTTAGCCATACAAGCCGAATTTCACCAAGAGCTGTTCGAGGTCGTCGTTTTTCATGGGGGTTGGAACGACGATGTTTTGGTTTCCGTCAATTGCTTTGGCAAGGTTGCGATAGTGCTGTGCCTGTTCGCAATCGGAATCGAATTCGATCACGGTCTGACGGTTGAGTTCTGCCCGTTGAACCATGTTGTCGCGGGGGAGGAAGTAGATCATTTGAGTGCCGAGGGCTTCGGCGAGGGCTTCGATCAATTCCGCTTCGCGATCTACGTTGCGGCTGTTGCAGATTAAACCGCCGAGGCGGACGCCACCGGATTCGGCGTATTTGCGAATACCGCGACAGATGTTGTTTGCGGCGTACATTGCCATCATTTCGCCGGAGGTGACAATGTAGATTTCTTGTGCCTTACCTTCGCGAATGGGCATGGCAAATCCGCCGCAAACCACGTCGCCGAGAACGTCATAGAAGGCGTAGTCGAGTTCTTCGCTTTCTTCATACGCGCCGAGTTGTTCGAGCATACTGATGGAGGTGATGATGCCTCGACCGGCGCAGCCGACACCGGGTTCGGGACCGCCGGATTCGACGCAGAGGGTGCTGCCGAAACCGCTTTTGCGAATGTCTTCGAGGTCGATGTCTTCGCCTTCTTCGCGCAGGGTGTCGAGTACGCTTTTCTGGTGCAGTCCGCCGAGCAGTAACCGGGTGGAGTCTGCTTTGGGGTCGCAGCCGACGATCATGACTTTGCGACCGAGTTCGACTAATCCAGCGACAGTATTTTGGGTGGTCGTGGATTTACCAATTCCGCCTTTACCGTAAACAGCAATCTTCCTCATTGTTCTGACCTCCTAATATCGGTCTATTCTGTGCTATTGAGGAAATCGATATGCTACAAAACAAAGCCTGAGTTTCTAGAATTTGCAGCGTTTGGGTTTACACCAACAACCCTATTTATGGGTAATATAAGGTTGTGTTGCTTGCTACAAATTACTGTTTTCTTGGAACATCTTGTAGCTTTTCGTTCCAATTAAATAGTAGCAAGTCTCTTATACGTAAGTGTGCGTATATATACCAAAAACAAGGTTTTTGAGGGTTCAAATATTAAGTAAATCTGTAGTCGAATAATTCGATCGCATTCTGTTAATATTTCGGCAGCATTGTTTGCGAACTGAATCGATAGTTTAATGTTTGTTTCATATTGTAACGGTACTGTTCGAACTGAATTTTAGGTGCTATACTCCCGATTTTGCGCTATGGATGGAGAGGACTCCCGCGACGCGCGTTTTGCTTATGGGTCTGGGTGTTGGGTTTCGTTCCTCAACCCAACCTACGAAGAACTACGAAGAACGATAAAAACTCCCCCGTCGGTTAACAGGGGAGCTGGATAGGCGATCGCAAGCTTTGAACATTCAATTTTGGGCAAAAACGAGCATTACAGGGCTTCGACGATTAAATCGGGGGAGACGCGATCGCGCAGGGTTTTCTCAATTGCCAACTTTAATGTGGTCATCACGCTGGCGCAGTTATGGCAACTGCCTTTCAACACCACTTGAACGCGATCGCCCTGAATGTCGTGCAATTCTAAATCGCCCCCATCTAAAGCGAGTAACGGTCGCACTTCGTCTTCAATAACCCGTTGGATTCGGGTGATTTTTTCCAAGTTGGTCAACCTCGGCAGCACGCTCTCGGGTTCGAGCGTATCTTCAACCTCGGTTTCGTAACTGGATGCTGCAATTTTGCCATTGACTTCATCGACGAGATCGTCAATGTCTGCCAAACACGACCCGCAGCCGCCTCCGGCTTTCAAATAGTTGGTGACATCTTCGGCGCTGGTGAGGTGATTTTCGCGAATAATCCGTTCGATTTTGCCGCGAGACACCCCAAAACAACTACACAGCAGCGGTGTTTCGTCGTCCTCTTCGTCGGGTCTGACCGGAACGCCGCGATAGTTAGAAATTGCCGATTCTAGGGCTTCTTGACCCATGACCGAACAGTGCATTTTCTCTTGGGGTAAACCGTCGAGGGATTGGGCGATATCGCGGTTGGTGACTTTTAAGGCTTCGTCGAGGGTCAAGCCGACGATTAAATCGGTCAATATTGACGAGGAGGCGATCGCGCTAGCGCAACCAAAGGTTTGAAATCGCGCCTCCACGATGCGATCGCTTTTGGTATCGACGCGCAGGTGCAATCGCAGGGCATCCCCGCAGGCAATACTCCCGACTTCGCCAATTGCAACCCGTTCGGTGTCTTGGCAATCTTCAGTGGCGATCGCGCCCATGTTGTGAGGATTGTGAAATAAATCCATCACTTTTTCGCTGTAATCCCACATATTGGGTTCTCCTTGAATACATCTCTGTGCGTTACGGCGTTAGGGTGCCGATTTCAACAGTGTGGTAAGGATGCTTCGCGAAGCATCCCTACAGTTCAAACGTTCGACGCCACTGGCTGCTGGGGAGATTCGAGCTGTTGCAACCAGCTTTCTCCTTCTCCCTGGAATGGCGAGAGAGCGCGCAACCGTCGGACAATAGAGGGCATCACTTCCAACACGCGATCGATCTCCGCACTGGTGGTATAGCGAGACAGGCTGAACCGAATCGACCCGTGCAGCAGGGTGTATGGCAATCCCATGGCGCGCAGGACGTGGGAGGGTTCGAGGGAATCGGAGGTACACGCCGATCCAGACGAGGCGCAAATCCCTTCGCGATCGAGCGAGAGCAATACCGCTTCCCCCTCGATATACTTGAAGCCGATATTGGTGGTGTTGGGCAGCCGCAAGGCGGGATGTCCGTTGAGCTGACAGTCGGGAATTGAACTCAGCAAGCCGGTTTCGAGGCGATCGCGCAGGGATTTCACCTGCGTGGTTTCTGCCTCGAAATGGGCAATTGCCAGTTCTGCAGCTTTCCCCAACCCGACGATTCCGGGCACGTTTTCCGTCCCGCCTCGACGACCCCGCTCCTGGTGACCGCCGACGAGTAAGGGACGAAATCGACTGCCACGACGGACGTACAGCGCGCCGATGCCTTTGGGAGCGTGGATTTTGTGTCCCGAGAGGGTCAGGAAATCGATGGTACCGTGTTGCAAGTCCAAGGGCAATTTACCCACCGCTTGCACCGCATCGACGTGGTAGGGAATGCCCCACTGTTTGACGATGTGACCGATGCGCTCGACGGGGAAGATATTTCCGGTTTCGTTGTTGGCGCACATGATCGAAACCAATGCAGTCTCGTCGCACAGGGAGGTTTTGAGTTCGTCGAGGTTTAGTTGACCTTTGTTGTTGACCGAGAGGTAGGTGATACGATAGCCTTCCCGTTCGAGCTTTTTGCATAATCCCAAAACGGCGGGATGTTCCACTTGGGTGGTGACAATGTGCTTTTTGTGCGGCGAACGGGCGATCGCGGCTCTGATGGCGGCGTTATCTCCTTCGGTTCCGCAACTGGTAAAGATAATTTCGGAGGGGTTGGCGGCTCCCACTAAGGCGGCGACGTTCTCGCGAGCGCGTTTGATGTCTCGCGCCAGGTATCCGCCAAAGCTGTGCATGCTCGACGGGTTGCCGTAATACTGGGTGAAGAAGGGAAGCAGGGCTTCGACCACTTCGGGAGCGACTTGACTGGTGGCGTTGTTGTCGAGGTAGATGGTCGATTTCATGGGTTAAGTCCGATTCCATTGTTCGTGAAGGTCAAATAGGGCGGTTTCGATGACTTCGTAGACTTGTACGGGTTCGATTCCGGCTTGACGGAGGCGATCGCCTGGATTGTCGCCAATGCGGGAGATAAGGACGGCTTTGCAGTCGCTGAGGGTATTGAGAATTTCGCCGAGATCGCCGGGTTCGTCGTTTTTACCGTGACAGTAGGCGTTGACGGCGCGGACTTCGACCAGGTTGGCTTGGGTGCTGCTGACGTCGTAGATCTCGAATTGGCTGGCGTGTCCGAAGTGCTGGTTGACGACTCCACCGCCTTTGGTGGCGACGGCGACGCGCAAGGTGGCGGTTTGACGAACGTTCGTTTGAACGAGGGATTGGGGGGTTGTACTCATGGTTGAATTTCTCCTAAATACGGGTTGGCACGATCGCCCGAAGCTGGGGTCTCGCGGGCGATCGCTCGATGGAATGACTGCGGTGAAAGCTTGGCGATTGTTACCGTGAAATCGCTTGATGTTAGGCAGGTCTCAATCTGGGGAAGGCTGGATTTAAGCCTTCGGTCAATTGGCTCGTCGGTAAGGTTGGGCAAACGGTGCAGCGCTCGATGTTCGATCGTCTCTGGTCGCTCGCCTATCGATAGCGTTACGTGTATATATAGCAGCTAATTTTAACCGCATTACTGAGGTGTTGCGGTTAGTTTAATTAAACTGATTAACGGTGTACTCAATTTTTGAAACTCCCACCAGGAGAGCTTTTCAAATTTTATTTCCTTTTTTTTGGGTACGGGGGTCGGGAAATTGGTCGGGTAGGTCGGGGCGATTTTTATGGGGAGCGGGAACTGATGTACTCGCTGCGAAAGTGTCATTAAATCTAAGCTTTAGCGCAATTGAAAGTTAATTGAAAGCAAGTACATTTGAATTGAGGTGGAAATGTAGCGATCGCTTCTTTTTTAGATTATATTAACATCATCTTGCCCGTGAATCCCCTTGGCGTTAATATTTGTTAAGTATAGCGTCGAAGTATAAAATAAATATAAACAAATGCATCATTGTCAGCATTCGATGGGCAAATCAAAATTCGTGTATCGAACTTAGCATTTCAGGGGCGATCGCCATGCTAAGTTAGGTGACCAACCGAAGACAAAATTTCGGTCGTGTTTGGCTCGGTGCAGGCTTTTTGCTTCGAGTACGACGATTTCGCCAGGTATCATGAATCTGCGATTTGGTTTCCATAACAACGAGCGCGATCGCGATTGGAAATTGAGGCAACCGTTCGACCCGGTATCGGCGCTATTGCAGTTCCCGCATACCTTGCGCGACGATATTGCTATTATTTTCCAACGGGATCCGGCTGCTCGAAATTGGCTCGAAGTCCTGTTGTGCTATCCCGGCTTGCACGCGGCAATCGTCTATCGCTTATCTCACTGGGTGTATCGGTGTCAAATTCCAATTTTGCCGCGATTTTTATCGCATCTGGCGCGTATGCTGACGGGGATTGAAATTCATCCCGGTGCGGCGATCGGGCGAGGCGTTTGTATCGACCACGGGATGGGCGTCGTTATCGGCGAAACCTCCATCATTGGCGATCGCGCCTTAATCTATCAAGGGGTCACCCTCGGCGGAACCGGCAAAGATCGGGGCAAACGCCACCCCACTCTGGGCAACGACGTCGTTGTCGGTGCGGGTGCTAAGGTACTGGGCAACATTCGCATCGGCGATCGCGTTCGCATCGGTGCGGGTGCCGTGGTCTTGCGAGATGTCCCCGCCAATTGCACGGTGGTTGGCATTCCGGGACGAATCGTCAGGCGTTCCCTCGATCGCACCGATATGCCCGATCTCGCCACGGCGGCGTTAAATCACTTGAGCGATCGCCTCGATCGCCTCGAACGACAAATGCAATCGATATCTGCGAACCCTCAAACCCATGTCTCGACCGAAGAAACTACCCCATCTCAACGCCGAAGTGTGCGTGTTTAGAATGAAATCGCCCGAGTCGAACCCTTCGACGCCTGCATTGCCCCTGGTGATGCAAGTTTCGGGCATTCCCTCAGACGTGAGGCGATCGCTCGCCCGTCGAGTGCAAGACTTATCGATCCCCTGTCACAAATCTCCCACCGGGCAATTGTGGATCGAAATCGACAGTGGGAATACACCCATTCAAGTCCGCAGCATTTTGCATCAATTTCTGACGCCACGAACGCAGTTGGCGAATTGGTTAGAACAATGTTGGACGATCGAACCATGAACTTGAGTGCCATCCGAATCAACGACACCACCCTCCGCGACGGCGAACAAGCCGCCAGCGTTGCATTTACCTTAGAAGAAAAAGTAGCGATCGCCCGTTATCTCGATGCCATTGGCGTCAGCGAAATCGAAGTGGGCATCCCGATTATGGGACGCGAAGAAGCTCAAGCCATTGCCACGATCGCCTCGTTGGGATTAAACGCCGACCTCCTCGGTTGGAATCGCGCTCGGGTCGAAGATATCGAAGCCTCGATCGCCTGCGGGTTGAGCCGAGTCCACATCTCGATTCCCGTTTCCAACATTCAAATCCAAGCCAAATTCAACGGTTCCCGCCATATCGTCTTGCAGCAATTGCGCTTGGCGATCGCGTTTGCTCAGGGTCGCGGCTTGACCGTCACCGTTGGCGGCGAAGACAGTTCCCGCGCCGATGAAGACTTTTTATTGGACGTGGCGACCAAAGCCGAGTCCTGGGGTGCCAGTCGATTTCGCTTTTGCGATACCGTCGGCATTCTCGATCCGTTCGCGACCCAAACCAAAGTGGCGAAACTGGTGGATGTACTCTCGATTCCGGTCGAAATTCACACCCACGACGACCTCGGAATGGCAACGGCGAACGCAATTGCGGCGGTCAAAGCCGGAGCCACCTCGGTCAACACCACGGTCAACGGGTTAGGGGAGCGAGCTGGAAATGCGGCGTTAGAAGAAGTTGCGGTCGCGTTGGGATATCTCTACGGGATCGAAACGGGGATCGAAACTCCCCGGTTGGCAGAACTCTCCGCTCTGGTACAGCAAGCCAGCGGCGACGTGCTTCCTCGATGGAAAGCGATCGTCGGTCGCAATGCCTTTGCTCACGAAGCTGGAATTCACGCCGACGGGATGTTGCGCGATCCCAGAACGTACGAAGCCTTTGCACCGGAAACGGTTGGCGGACAGCGTCAGCTTGCCATTGGGAAACATTCCGGAACGCACCTATTGCGCCATCGCCTCCAAGATCGCGGGATCTGTTTGACGCATCTCGAATTGCGATCGCTCCTCGATCGCGTGCGAGTTTTATCGACCACCCTCAAACGCGGGTTAACTGAAGCAGAATTACTTGCTTTAGCCAACGGACAACCCGCACCCGTCGCCGCGATGGAGATGGAGTCGGGACGGTGACCGGCTCAGTTCATTTCCCGGTCGTGGCGCGACCCGACTAAAATCGATCGTTATTGTAGATGGGGTTGATGTAGGAAACCTAACATGACCACGGCGTTTGTTGGGTTTTCTGCGTCAACTCCAACCGACATTTTTAG
>CAYQUF010000144.1:0-11959 GCA_964420595.1 uncultured bacterium | reverse complement strand
GGATTGGGAAGCTACGATTCTATGGCGTAGCAATGAATCGCTAGTTGCGTTCACGATTAAGCAACAGGGGAATCGGCACTTCACGGGGTCGGGGCCATTCACATTAACGCTGGAGCCAGCATGGTATCGAACCGGACTGGATTGGGACAGCGGTTGGGATAGGGTATCGGCATCGAGGATTTGCATCTTGTCATCGAGGTCGTCTGTTAAGTGGCGATCGCGAATAATATCCGCCAGCGGGACCGACGAAGCCACCCCCTCGACCATGAAAATTTCCGCCTCGGGACTGACGCGCCGCAAACCGCGCAAGACTTCGCACAAGACCTCCAGACTGACGGTGACGGGAGGTTGCGCCAAATAGCCGAGATTGGGTTTGACCAAGATACGCCGTGCCTCACGCGCCTGAATCGGTGGCGAGTAGGTAAAGTCTGCTGTCGCCGACACCCTGACGACAGGTTCGACAACCGCATCCATGCGAGTATTAATAACTTGAAAAATAACGTAACATTAATGCGAGTCGAGATCTTCGCGTAAATGACAGTGGGCTCCACTTTCAAGATGGGTAATTTTGCGTATTGCCCGACATTCGAGCGATAGCAGTCTAAATTCCAATTCTAAAGCCGAGATCCGCTGTTCGAGACGATTCAGCCGATCGGGAGGCGGCGAGACACCCAAGTGCAGCTTTAGCGCTTCGATGACAATTTCTGACTTGGATTGTCCGGTCGCCTGCATCCGATTGGCGATCGCTTCGTGCAGTTCGGGGGGGATCCGCACCCCGAGAAAGGGATTCGCCATCGTTTTCTGGTGGATAACGGTTTGGCAATTGATGATAACAGCCTACTCTCCAAACCGATCGCTTCAGAGACATCACTTAGCAAACTACCGGTCCGATGGTGAGTCGTTTGATAACAAAACGTTAAACAAGTTATGAGATGTTTAAATGATTGTGGCGCTAGCCCCAGTTCTCGGACTGGCTGTTTACAATTTGATAACGATTGATAACATTTGTTATCATCTTTGTAACATTCATACATATATGTCTATAAGTTTACCAGCAACCATTGAGTCCACCAACTGCGATCGTCGTCCGAAAGCCACGATAAACCAAGCGTTAAGACACAATGACTTCATCCATTGCAAACCGTTCAGACAGCCGCCAAGAGAAAATCCTCGTCGTCGATGACGAAGCTGCCATTCGCCGCATGTTGACCCTTCGCCTGTCCATGGTTGGCTACCAAGTCGTCACAGCGGCTGACGGCGAAGCCGCCCTCGATCTATTCGATCGCGAAATGCCCGATCTCGTCGTCCTCGACATCATGATGCCCAAGCTCGACGGCTTCGGCGTCTGTCGTCAGTTGCGAGAGATCTCGGAAGTCCCCATTGTCATGCTCTCGGCTCTCGGCGATATTAGCAACCGCATCGCCGGACTGGATCTCGGGGCGGACGACTACCTCGCCAAGCCATTCTCGCCCAAAGAACTCGAAGCTCGCATCGGTTCGATCCTGCGCCGATATAAAGATACCCACGCCAGCGACGGATTTGGATCGGGAATCATCCAAACCGGAAGCGTGCAAATCAATACCAACAAGCGACAGGTTTACAAGCACGGAGAGCGCATCTGGTTGACTTATACAGAATTTTGCTTGCTGGAATTGCTATTTAAAAATGGCGGCGAGCCGGTACCGCGCGCGGATTTGCTGCAACAGTTATGGGGATACGCGCCCAAACGTCCGGCAGATTTGCGGGTGGTCGATGTTTATATCGCTCGCTTGCGATCGAAATTGGAAGACGATCCGCGCAATCCCGAGTTAATTATTACGATTCGAGGCACGGGGTATGCTTCCCAACGGATTATGGAGCATTCCGCCAGCGTGTAGCCTTAGTTTGCCTCGGATTCGATCGCGACGATCGCGCCTTGGCGATCCGTGCGATACTGCCACTGCTGTCGTCCGTTGCTGACGGTCACCGACCAGCCGTTGTCGTCTGTGGGGACGGTGGCAATGACCTGTAATTGCGATCGCTTTACCTGCGAACGTCGTGCTGCATCCGCTAGAGTCGTGTTGACGACGACTTCCGGGACTGGGTCGGTCGCAATCGTGGTGGAGGAGGAGCGACCGACCGAATGGCTGGAAGACACGTTCAGGTTAAATGACAGAATAGCCGTAAACGCGATCGCCAAAATAATTTTCTGTAAGCGGCTCGCGCTCGATTCGGCAGAAACGGGATTGGTTGGGGAATAGGAAGTATCGTTCATGGCAGATCTCGCAAATCAGCGCAGCAAAATTGAGAGCAATCTCTCGTTGCGATGCACCCGTTAAATCGCTGAGACGCCAAACTATGTGAAGCCGGTTGCGTTTCGATGATGGCTGTATCTCTATCTCTATTAGACGCGCGAAATCGGGCAAACGCTCCAGGTTTGCCTCTGGTTTCATCAAAACTTGATTTTTTTGGGGAAAATATTAACTTTCGGCGATCGCTCTTACGCCGATTGCCCACGAGCCGATGAGCTGTTTCTCCCTTGCCACGGGGGGACGCGCGATCGAAATACTGCGCTCGAATGCCGCGTGGCTCGAAACTGTTACACTAATTTTAGAGGATCGTTGCAAAATTATGCCAATGATTCGGCACTAAGGGGTTTTGAGTGGCGCGCGTTTCTCGTTTGCTTTGCCAGTTTTACAACCGAGTGCGATCGGTCGTCGCCCCGACGGAGCAATGCGCGATCGCGAGTCCCGATCTTTCAACCCTCAATTAGTTCAATGAATGTTATCGTCTTTGATTTCGACGGCACCATTGCCGATACGTTAGAAACCATTATAAAAATTATTAACGATTTATCTGAAAAGTTTGGTTACGAAGCGACTAGCCCGGAAGAATTGAGACGATTGCGAAATCTTAGTTCGCGGGAAATCATCAAAGAGTCGGGCATTCTGCCCATTCAACTTCCTTGTTTGGTTAGAGAGGTTCGGAAGCGACTCAATGACGAAATCGCGTTCGTTCCTCCCATTTCCGGTATGCCCGAGGCACTTGCCCAACTCAAACAACAGGACTATCGTTTGGGGATTCTAACCTCAAATTCGCAAGATAATGTCTGGGAATTTTTAAGAGCCAATCGCTTGGAAGTCCTATTTGATTTTGTCGATTCGTCTACCAGTATTTTAGGGAAAAGTCGAACGATCGCTTGGATGTTGCGCCGACGAAATTTAAGTCGCGATCGCGTTGTTTATGTCGGCGACGAAACCCGCGATATCGAAGCCGCCCGAGCCCAAAACCTGCGCGCGATCGCCGTCAGTTGGGGATTTAATTCTCCCCAAGCATTGGAGTTAGCGCAACCGGACATTCTCATCCATACGAGCGATCGCTTGTTGGAGGTTGTAGAGAGCTTGCAAGAGCGGGCGTCGGCTTGAGTTTGGGGGATAGGGAGATAGGGGGAAACTTTGTCAGCTCTAACCCCCATTCTCCGATCGTGCCATTATCTTCCTGGCAGGGACAACGCTCAAGCGTTGAGCGCACCGTAGAGGCGGCGCGTTGACCGCCCCTGCGGATCGGCTTATTTCACCGCTAACTCTTTCTCAGCCACGGCTTCGGCATTGGCTTCGGGCGTTTCGGCTTCCGATGGGGGCACCACTTGCCAGAATTTGGGCAGGTACTGCGACCAATTCGCCAAGATGGTCTGTGCCTTCTGGCTTCCAGTCCGTTCGGCGTGAGCGGCAATCAAGTCTTTCAACTGCTTCTCGCCCGCCGAAGTGCTGACCCGCTGGATCTTGACGATTTCGCCATTCACCTTGGAGGGGAACAAGCCGTCTTCGTCCAGGAAGTACGCCAGTCCGCCCGTCATCCCCGCGCCGACGTTACGACCGACCTTGCCCAACACGACGATCGTGCCGCCGGTCATGTATTCGCAGCAATGGTCGCCCGCGCCTTCGATGGTGGCTTCACCTTGGGAGTTGCGCACGGCGAACCGCTCTCCGGCTAGTCCTTTGGCGAACAGGACGCCGCCAGTAGCACCGTAGAGGCAGGTGTTGCCGACGATCGCGTTGGTGGCCGGATCGAACTGAGAGCCTTCGGGGGGCACGATAACGATTTCGCCACCGTGCATTCCTTTGCCGACGTAGTCGTTGGCTTCCCCTTCCAGGCGCAGCATCATCCCCGGTAGGTTGAACGCGCCGAAACTCTGACCCGCCGAACCGACGAAGTTGAGATTCAACTGTCCTTCAAAGCCGGTGTTGCCGTACTTTTTAGCGATCGCGCCCGCCAAACGCCCGCCCACGGAGCGATCGGTGTTGACCAACTGAATGGTTTTGGTAAGGCTGCTTTGATGGTCGATCGCGCTTTGAATATCGGGATCGGCGAGTAACTGGTCGTCGAGTACCGGACCGTTGCTGTGAACGGTTTCGTGCTGCAACCAATCGCGATCGCGACTTTGCGGCAACTCGGTCAGGAAATCGAGATTAATCGACTCGACCTTGGTCAGTTTCACCCCCTCGCGCATGTGCATCAGGTTGGAACGCCCGATAATTTCGTCGAGAGAACGATAGCCCAACCGCGCCAGCATCGATCGCACTTCTTGCGCCACGAAGGCAAAGAAATTGACCACGTGTTCGGGAATGCCGGTAAACCGCTTGCGCAGCCGTTCCTGCTGGGTAGCGACCCCGACCGGGCAGTTGTTGGTGTGGCAGATGCGCGCCATAATGCAGCCTTCGGCAATCATGGCGATGGAGCCGAAACCGAATTCTTCAGCCCCCATCAACGCGCCCATAATCACGTCCCAACCGGTGCGGATGCCGCCATCGACCCGCAGAATCACGCGATCGCGCAGTTGATTTTGCATCAGGACGCGGTGAACTTCCGTCAGTCCCAGCTCCCACGGCGATCCGGCGTGCTTGATCGAACTTAGGGGCGAGGCACCCGTACCGCCTTCGTGACCCGACACTTGAATCACGTCTGCATTGGCTTTAGCCACCCCAGCGGCGATCGTGCCGATACCGACGGAGGACACCAACTTCACCGACACCCCCGAATCGGGATTGACCTGGTGCAAGTCGAAAATCAGTTGCGCCAAATCCTCGATCGAATAGATATCGTGGTGCGGCGGCGGCGAAATCAGGGTCACCCCAGGCTTCGAACGCCGCAACTTGGCGATGTAGGGGCTGACCTTGCGACCGGGAAGCTGACCGCCTTCCCCCGGTTTTGCCCCTTGGGCGATCTTAATTTCGATCTGGCGGGCATTCATCAGGTATTCGGGAGTCACCCCAAACCGACCCGACGCCACCTGCTTGATCGCCGAAGATGCCGTATCGCCGGGGCGCAGTCCTTTCAGATGGGGCAGCAGCGACGAATTGCCTTCCTCGTCTACTTCTTTAACGGTCATAAACCGCACCGGATCTTCGCCCCCTTCCCCGGAGTTGGATTTGCCGCCAATCCGGTTCATGGCAACGGCGAGGGTTTCGTGAGCTTCGGGCGAAAGCGCTCCCAGCGACATTCCGCCAGTGCAGAAGCGAGTCATGATATCCTCGACCGATTCGACCTCATCGATCGAAATCGGCTGGCGATCGCTATTTAAATCGAGCAAATCCCGCAATGCCGTCGCCGGACGACCGCGCAGTTGCTGCTGGTAGACCTCGTAATGGTCGTACTCGCGATCGCGCACCGCTTGGTGCAGCACTTTCGACATATCCGGGTTGTTGATGTGATACTCGCCATGCTTGCGGTGTTGGATAATGCCGAAGTTTTGCAGCTTCTTGACATGGGGGAACGCCTGCTGGTGGAAGGTAAACACTTCCTGCGCCAACTCGGTGACACTCAGACCGCCGATGCGCGAAGTCGTTCCGGCAAATCCGGTATCGATTAATTCCGAACCAATCCCGATCGCCTCGAAGATTTGCGCGCCGTGGTAGCTCGACAGCAGCGAGATCCCCATCTTGGAGAGAATCTTGAGCAAGCCCAATTCGGCAGCTTTGCGATAGTTTTTCAGCGCCCCATCCAGCTCGATCGCCTCGATCTTGCCCTTTTCCATCATTTTCTGGATCTTGGGTTCGTGCCACCAGTGGCGCACGGTTTCCCAAGCCAGATAGGGACAGATCGCGCTAGCACCGTAACCGATCAGGCACGCCATGTGATGGGTACTCCAGCACTGCGCCGTATCCACCACGATCGAGGCTTTCATCCGCAATCCTTGCCGGATCAGGTGGTGGTGAACCGCACCGACGGCGAGTAAAGGCGGAATGTAGGCAAATTCGGGGGAATCGGTATTCAGGTTAATGTGGTCGCGATCGCTGAGGATGAGAATTTTCGTCCCCTCGCGAACCTTCGCCGCCGCCGCCTCGCGCAATTCGTCGAGAGCCGCATTCAACCCTTGCGGACCGCGATGGGCAGGGAACAGGGTCGAAAGGGTCGCCGTCTCGAACCCGGACTGGCGGATTCCATCCAGGTCGCCATCGCCCAACACCGGCGTCTTCAGGGCGAGCTGGCGGGCGTATTCCGGACGGGCTTCCAGGAGATTTCCCCGCTCGCCCAACAGCATTTCCAGCGACATGACCAATCCTTCGCGCAAGGGGTCGATCGCCGGGTTGGTCACCTGGGCGAACCGCTGTTTGAAATAGTCGTAGAGCAGGCGCGGTTTGTCCGACAGCACCGCCAAGGGGATATCGTCGCCCATGCAGAAGGTGGGTTCTTTCCCCTGAGATGCCATCGGCGTGACGATCATTTCCACATCTTCGGAAGTGTAGCCGAAGGCGGTTTGATGCTGCACCAGGCGATCGCCGTCCAACCAACGCTGGGATGCGATCGGTCGTACCTCAAGGGACACGCGGTTTTGCTTCACCCAATCGCCGTAAGGGCGATCGCTGGCGACACGACGCTTGATCTCCCAATTTTTCAAAAATAGGTTCTTTTCGAGATCCACGGCGACCATTTGCCCCGGACCCAAGCGTCCTTTTTCCACAATCTCCTCGGCGGGCAATTCCACGACCCCCGCTTCCGAGGCGACCACGACCAAACCGGACTTGGTGAGGGCATAGCGAGCCGGACGCAAGCCGTTGCGATCCAAACACGCCCCCACTTGGCGACCGTCGCTGAAGACCAGCAATGCCGGACCATCCCAGGGTTCTTGTACGGAACTGTAATATTCGTAGAAATCGACAATTTCGGGGTCGTCGTCGAGTTCCGGCTGGTTTTGATAGGCTTCGGGCACCATCACCATCAACCCTTCTAAGGGGGAGCGACCCGATCGCACCAACAGTTCCAACACGTTATCGAGCGTCGCCGAGTCGCTGTTGTCCGGATTGACCACCGGTTTGAGGTCTTCGACGCGATCGCCCCAGCACTCGTGGTTCAAATCCGCCTGACGCGCCATCATCCAGTTGATATTGCCCAACAGGGTATTGATTTCCCCGTTGTGTCCCAGCAGTCGCATCGGTTGTGCCAGGGGCCACTTGGGCATGGTGTTGGTGCTGAAGCGACGGTGATAGACGGCAAAGGGACTGACGAACTCCGTCGAGGTCAAATCGGGGTAGAGATCGCCGAGAACTGCCGATCGCACCATGGCCTTGTAGACGATCGTGCGGCTGGAGAAGGAGCAAATGTAGAAGTTATCGCCCCACTTCAAGCGATCGCTTTCCCGCACGGTCTTGCCAATGGACATCCGGGTTAAGTACAGTTGCCGTTCCAGGGCATCCCCTTGCAGGTTCGAGGAGACGATAATTTGCTCGATTTGCGGCTTTACCGCCCGAGCTTGCGGTCCCAAGACATCCGGGCGAACCGGCACTTCCCGCCATCCCAAAACGTCCAACCCCTCGCGGGTCACGATGCGCTCGACCGTCTCTCGGGCGAGTTGAGCCAGTTCGCCATCGGCGGGTAAAAATACCATTCCCACTGCCGTATTGTCCGTGGCGGGGACGGTTTGATTTTGCTCGCGCAACCACTGATGGACGATCGCCCAGGGAATCGCGCTCATCAATCCCGCACCGTCGCCGGAATCGCAATCGGCACTACAGCCGCCTCGGTGTTCCAAGCACGAGAGGGCAGACAGGGCTTTAGCCACGGTTTCGTGGCTGGCGTGGGCATCTTGGTGGGCGATAAAACCGACCCCGCAAGCGTCTCGTTCTTCCACGAGCCATCGCTGACCCAGATAAGGGCGTTCCGCTGCCACCGGCGATCCGAGGCGATCGCGCTCTGGAGCGTCCCCATCGATCCGATCCAGTTGGAAGTGGTGATTCATACGCCTACCTTGTTCCATGAGATGGTTCCTTATTGTTGCTCGACTGATTGAGGACGCCCGCGCGAAAACGCCCTGGATAGATAACAATTCGTCCCGTCAGGACGGGGTGCGCAAATAGACGGGGATGCAAGTCCCGCTGTCAACAAAGCAGATTTCCACTTAGCTAGCGATTCAAAATTTTAAGTACGGGCGAAGGGCCGTTCGCCCCTACGGCTCATCGTGCGTCCCCTCACCAGCCAAGCCGAATCTCCTACTAATTGGATTTTAGTCTCTATGGCTCGATATCCGTGAGGTCGAATGTCATGAACTCCAACCATTGTTTCGATTGATGCTTTGTTGGTTTGTACTGCACTTCGCGGCTTTGGCCCAACCGAACGGATCTCGTTGTCGCGCCTCGAATGGCAGGATAAAAATTCTATAAAAAATCTCGTCCTGATGGCAATCCCCAGTCTAAAGTTACAACACGATCGCGGGCGGTCGATCCCCCCACGGGTTTGCCATAAATCTCGGCACTCCTTATCCAGTATAGAAATGAATTGACCCAGACGAACGGGTCGATCTGGCTTGAGTGGAATTATGATGAAGAATTAACAAAAAACTGTATAAAAAGATACAGATTGCCATCGCCATAGTTCAATCTTCACCGGGTAAACTAGGGAAAAAGCCGATAGAGCAGTTATTAGTCCCGTGCGGTACACCTCGGTTGAGGAAGGCAACCGGCAACGCGAAGGCGTCCCTCATCAACTGTGCAAAAGCCGATACAAAATACTCGGATCGTCCCGTTGCGCCAGCGTCGATCGCCGCGAACCTCCCGATTGCGTCCCAACGTCGGCGAATTTTGAAGGTGAAAGGCGAAGCGGCAAATCCAACCGACCGGCATTTCTGTCCCGCCTCTTTTGGGGGATGGAAAACTGTGGAGAAGTGAATGAAATCATCCTTGCGAACCCTTTGGTTACCTCGACTTGTTGCCACCTCGCTGTGCGTCCTCAGCACCCACAGCAGCCACCCCATCGAACTGGAGCGATCGCTCGCCTTCCCCTCGCCAGCGGCATCTGCCATGCCAGTTGCCGCTCAAAGCTCGCCCACCCCCGAGATCCTGGCACAAGGCACGCAACTGTCGGTGAACGGTCGCACCGGGTCGGTGGCTTGGCGTCAGTGGCGCGCCAGCGAAGGCGATAAACCGCGTCTGGGCATTAGCGACACCGGATTGATGCAGGCGATGGGGGTGGAATTGTTGGATACTGACAATTTTGCGTTTCAACCCGTGACATGGTACTCGCAGCACGCCTGGATGTTGCCCGCGACGTTGAGCGGACAGCACCGCTATCTCCATATTGACAAATTGGCGCAAGCCCGAGGGTGGCAGTGGCAAATTAGCGGCGAAACGCTACAACTCACGTCGCCGTTGGCTGGGGTGCAAAATATTCGCGCCGGACGGCATCCGTGGGGAAAGCGGATTGTGGTCGATTTGGATCGCGCGGCACCGTGGCAATTGGATCGTCGCGGCGGCGATTGGATCGTGATTTTAGAGGCAAATACTCCCGACTCGTTACTGGAGCGATTTCATCCCAAGCCGGATCCCAAACCGTCGCCGGAAGGGAAAGCCACGGAGGAGGAGGAGACAGACAAACCGGAACCGGCTTTATTTCGGGTCAGTTCTGCCGACAATCGCACGGTCGTCGCCCTGAATTTGCCGGTCGCGCAGCCGCCTCGCATCGCAACTCTGGGCGATCCGGCTCGTTTGGTTATCGACGTGCGCCCCGATTCCCAACCCGATCGCGACGTGTATTGGGCACCGGGGATTTGGTGGCGATCGCGATCGCTCTCGGTGGGTGGGGTTCGGTTTCCTACGGTTTGGCTGGAAGTGGATTTACAGCGACCGGAGGTGACTATGAAGCCGATTTGGGGCAATCCCACCCAGCAGCAAGGGACGGTTCCCCTGTGGCAAATGGCGCGACAGTGGAAGGCGGCGGCGGCGATTAACAGCGGCTTTTTCAATCGCAACAATCAATTGCCGTTGGGGGCGATTCGGCGGGACGGACGCTGGTTTTCCGGTCCGATTCTCAACCGAGGGGCGATCGCCTGGAACGACGGCGGACAGGTGGAAATGGCGCGATTGAGCCTGCGCGAAACCCTGATCGTCCCCGAGGGCGATCGCTTCGGCGTTTTAACCCTCAACAGCGGTTACGTTCGAGCCGGAATTGCCCGCTACACCCCGGAGTGGGGCGCGACCTATACGCCGATGACCGATAGCGAGGTGATTTTTACCGTCATGGGCGATCGCGTGGCGCAACGGATCGAGGGGAGCAAGGTAGACGAGAAAACCGTACCGATTCCCCGCAATGGTTACTTGCTGGTGGTGCGCTCCGACCCCGAAGCAGCAGCGACGTTGGAACCGGGTATGGCGTTGCGCCGCGAAACCGAAACCGTTCCGCCTCAATTGGCGCGCTATCCCCACATTGCTGCTGCCGGTCCGCTATTGGTGCAAGATGGAAATATCGTGCTAGACGGGGAATTGGAACGATTCAACGATAATTTTCGTCAAGGAAAAGCACCCCGCAGCGCGATCGCGCGTTTGCCAAACAACCGAGTGGCGATTGTTGCCGTTCGGCATGGCAGTGAGGGGAAAGGACCGACGTTGGCGGAAATGGCGAAGTTGTTGCAGCAACTGGGTGCCATTGACGCTCTCAACCTCGATGGCGGCAGTTCGACTTCGTTATATCTCGGCGGACAGCTCGTGAATCGCTCTCCCCGCACGGTGGCTCGCGTTCACGACGGTCTCGGGATTTTCTTGCTGCCGAGTTCGGAGTTGGGGAATTGGTCGCCCGGCGTTTCGGCTGAGTAAAACTACTCGTTGGAGGGGCGATCGGGTAAAGTTTGCTTAAAGTCAGTTGCGCTTGGATAAAGAATCGGACAAAAACTCCGGCTGCGGGTTACGATCGCCCGATTGATGTTCCACAATAAGAACTGATAAGACCCTGAAGAAGTCAAGCGTTACTCTCGGAAAAATCTTAAATTTCTTCAATTTCCCCCTCCAATCGCGAGGATGTCCGACCGCCAGGGAACTATTAAAAATAGGGCGCATCGTTCGCGCGATCGTCAAGTAACCTATCAGTCCCGAGAGCTAACGCCGACTTCAACCCCACCCCCTGATATGCAGATGCAAGGAGAAACCGTTATGGCAGAAGTACAACAACAAACGCAACAAGTTCCAGTTCCCCCGGCTTCCGCCGCCCCGAAAGGCGTTGCCGCCACTGAATTGCGCCCTTGGGGATCGTTCACGGTACTCGAAGAAGGATCTCGCTATAAAATCAAGCGGATTGAAGTCAAACCCGGTCATCGCCTCAGCCTTCAGATGCACCACCACCGCAGCGAACACTGGATCGTCGTGTCTGGAACGGCGAAAGTGGTCTGCGGCGAGAAAGAAGAAACTGTCTACAGCAATCAGTCTACTTACGTGCCTCAGTGTACGTCGCACCGGCTGGAAAACCCCGGCGTGATTCCCCTCATCTTGATCGAGGTGCAAAACGGCGAATACCTCGGCGAAGACGATATCGTTCGCTATCAAGACGATTATTCCCGAGCGAAGTAAGTCCCGCTCGCTAATTTATCTCCTCTCGCTGAATGGTCAAGAATTCCCGGTTTCGTTGAGAGACCGGGTTTTTTTTTGGGCGATTGATGAATGCTCGTTTTCTCGCAGGGTTTCCAGTTTCCAATCAAATGAGTTCCCCAGCGAGTGGGGAG
>CAYQUF010000143.1:0-12022 GCA_964420595.1 uncultured bacterium | reverse complement strand
TTTGGGAGCATCGCGCTCGGGGACACAGCCGCGAAGTCGTCGTTCACGTCAACGGTAAATAATCTGGAAGTCGGCTAATGACCTTGCACTCAATTGAACCCCCCTCGTAGGGTGGGCATTGATAGGATCGATGGATCGGCGCAATCTCGAATCGATCGGTAATGCCCACCTTCCCATGAAATCAGAAAGTGCGACAAACCGATTCCCTAGGTCACCAGAAAAAAAGGACAGGCGATCGTGCCTGTCCTCAAAAATTGAATTAACGGAACCAATGAATTAAGGTGCTAATCCCTTAACCCAAAAGCTTCTTAGCCTTAGCAACCACGTTATCGACCGTGAAACCAAATTTTTCCATCACGACGTTACCGGGCGCCGAGGCACCGTATTCGTCCATGGCAATGGTGTCGCCTTCGGAACCGACATAACGGCACCAACCCATGCTGACCCCCGCTTCGACCGACAGTCGCTTGGTGACGGATTTCGGCAGCACCGACTCGCGATATTGCTCGTCCTGAGCGTCGAACATTTCCCAACTGGGCATAGAAACGACGCGAACTTTCTTGCCTTCGCCGCTGAGTTTTTCAGCCGCTTCGGTACACAGGTGCAATTCGCTTCCCGTGCCGAGCAAGATGATGTCAGGGGTTCCGTCGCTATCGGAAACCACATAACCGCCCTTAGCAGCCCCTTCAATCGAGGTTCCCGGCAGGTTCGGCAATTTTTGACGGGACAGCGCCATCAGCGTAGGACCTTCGCGACGCTCGATCGCCACTTTGTAAGCGCCCGAGGTTTCGTTACCGTCCGCCGGACGCATCACCACTAAGTCGGGAATGGTGCGCAACGCAGCCACGTGTTCGACCGACTGGTGAGTCGGACCGTCTTCGCCCAAGCCAATGGAGTCGTGGGTCATCACCCAAATCACGCCCGTACGAGACAAGGCAGACAGGCGAATCGCACCGCGCATGTAGTCGGTGAAGGTCAAGAAGGTGGCACCGAAGGGAATCAAACCGCCGTGGCGACCGATACCGTTGCAAATCGCGCCCATACCGTGTTCGCGAACGCCGAACCAGAGGTTGCGATGTTGGTATTCCCCTTTTTGGAAGTCTCCCGACGACTTGATGGTAGTCTTGTTCGAGGAGGACAAGTCTGCCGAGCCGCCGAACAGTTCCGGTAGGACTTCAGCCAGGGCATTGATGACTGTACCGGAGAAGCCACGGGTGGCATCGGCTTTATCGTCCGGGGTGAAGGTGGGCAAGCTCTGTTCCCAACCTTGGGGCAGGCGATTGTTCATCACCCGTTCGAGTTGGGCAGCTTCTTGAGGATATTTGGACTTGTAGGTCTCAAACATCTGGTTCCACTCGGACTCCCACTTCGCGCCGCGATCGCCCGCTTGACGGAAGTGGTTGAGGGCGTCTTCGGGCACCACGAACGGATCGTGTTCCCAACCCAAGCTCTTGCGAGCGGCAGCGGCTTCGTCGGCTCCGAGGGGCGATCCGTGTGCCTTGTGGGTATTCTGCTTGTTGGGCGCGCCGTAACCGATGGTGGTGCGAACTCGGATCAGCGAGGGGCGATCGGTGACGTTGCGAGCGCGTTCGATCGCCTGGTGGATGCTGTCGATGTCGGTGTTGCCATCTTCGACGAACTCCACGTGCCAGCCATAAGCTTCGTAACGCTGGGTCACGTCTTCGGTGAACGACTTGTCCGTATCGCTATCCAAGCAAACGAGGTTGTCATCGTAGAGGGCAATTAACTTGCCGAGTCCCAAGTGTCCGGCGAGGGAACAAGCTTCAGCCGAAACCCCTTCCATCACGTCCCCGTCGCTCATGATGACGTAGGTGTAGTGATCGACGATCGGGCAGTCGGGCTTGTTGTACACAGCGGCGAGGTGCGCTTCGGCATATGCCAGACCGACCGCGTTGGCAATCCCCTGTCCCAGAGGACCGGTGGTGACTTCAATGCCCGAGGTCAGGAAGTTTTCCGGGTGTCCCGGCGTGATCGAGCCCCACTGACGGAACTGTTTGATTTGATCGAGGGTCATGTCTTCGTAGCCCGTCAAATAGAGCAGGGCATACTGCAACATGCAGCCGTGACCGCCCGAGAGGACGAAGCGATCGCGGTTGAACCAACCGGGGTTCTTGGGGTTGTGTCGCAAAAAGCGATCCCACAGCACGTAACCCATCGGCGCTGCCCCCATCGGCAAGCCAGGGTGACCGGAGTTAGCTTTCTCTACGGCATCGATGGAGAGGAAGCGAATGGAATTAATACAAAGTTCTTCGAGAGATTGAGTTGCAACGGCCATAATTGACTAAGTTTGTGGACAACGATTTAACAATGAAACGGGTTGGCTCCAACCCGAATTTTAGAAACGTCCCAAAGGAATTGTCCCCATCATCCCACTCGGGGGATCGAGGGGCAAGCATCCCGGCTTGAGAGCGCGATCTCGAGATTAGCGAAGCGCTAAACGTACTTCTTAAATACTAACGTTACGTTATGCCCGCCAAACCCGAAAGAGTTGGAGAGCGCAACGTTGACGGTCTTTTGACGACTTTGATTGGGCACGTAATCCAGGTCGCACGCCGCGTCGGGGGTTTCGAGGTTGATCGTCGGCGGGATTCGGTCGTTGGCGATCGCCATAACCGTGGCAATGGCTTCGATCCCGCCAGAACCGCCGAGCAGGTGTCCGGTCATCGATTTGGTCGAGCTGATTGCGACTTGGTTGGCGCTCTCGCCCAATGACTTTTTAATCGCAGCGGTTTCGGTTTTGTCGTTGGCGGTGGTACTGGTGCCGTGGGCGTTAATATAATCGACGCGATCGGGCGTGACGTCGGCATCTTTCATCGCTAGTTCGATCGCCCGAGTCGCCCCTTCGCCGTCGGGCACCGGAGAGGTCATGTGATAGGCATCGCACGTCATGCCGTATCCGACTATCTCGGCGTAAATGCGCGCGCCGCGACTGATGGCGTGTTCGAGTTCTTCGAGCACCAATATCCCCGATCCTTCGCCCATGACAAACCCGTCGCGATCGCGATCGAACGGACGCGAGGCACGGTCTGGGTCGTCGTTGCGCGTCGAAAGTGCCCGAGCGGCTGCAAATCCGGCGACGGATAAAGGCGTGACCGCCGCTTCGGTTCCGCCGCAGAGGGCCGCTTGAGCATAACCGCGCTGAATCAAGCGGAAGGCATCGCCGATGGCATTGGCACCCGCCGCACACGCGGTGACCGGACAAGAATTCGGTCCTTTGGCACCGGTATGAATAGCGGTCAATCCCGCTGCCATGTTGGCAATCATCATCGGAATCATAAACGGACTGCACCGCGACGGGCCGCGATTGAGGTAAGTTTCTTGCTGGTCTTCCATGACCTTAATGCCACCGACCCCGGTGCCGATAATGACGCCCACCTGCTGCGCGTTTAAATCGTCGATGACAAACTTCGCATTGGCAAGTGCCTGTTTGGAGGCGCAAACCGCGAACTGGGCAAATCGATCCATGCGTTTGGCATCTTTGCGATCGATGTAGTCGTGCGGGTCGAAGCCTTGAACCTCCCCGGCAATGCGACAGGCGTGTTTCGACGGATCGAACATCGTGATGGGACCGATGCCGTTGCGCCCCTCCACCAATCCCTGCCAATAGTCTTCTAGGGTATTGCCAATGGGCGTAATTGCCCCCAATCCCGTGATGACGACTCGTTTGCGTTCAAAGTTTGTCATGATGCAGTCAGTTTTGATGGGCGATCGTACCCAAAACGTCCTAACAGAATACTCCGACTGGGGAGGGGATCTCGAGCCAGATCGCCGCTCGACCGACAGTGGAGAGACGCGCTACGGCGCGCCCGTACGATGAAATGTGCTGGTTTAGGCTTTGGAGGCTGCGTTTTGCTTGGCAATATAATCGACCGCAGCGCCAACGGTGGCAATGCCTTCAGCGGCTTCGTCGGGAATTTCGATGTCGAACTCTTCTTCTAATGCCATGACCAGTTCGACCGTATCTAAGGAATCGGCACCGAGGTCGTTGGCGAAGTTGGCTTCTGGCGTCACTTTATCGGCTTCAACTTCGAGTTGGTCGGCGACAATTTTTTGAACTTTGGCAAAGATTTCTTCTTGACTCATAAGTTTTATCCTCGTTGGATGGCGCGGTTGCAATAAAATTGATGTGGTTTGGGGTTGACCCAGCTTGGTTCGGTCTCGATGAATGTCTCGACGCTCGGTCGCTCCGATAACGCCCGATAACGAGCGAGGAATTCTGGGCATTTTTCATCTTATCGGAAAGCGCGACATTCACCGACATCGAGGGACATTTTTCCAACTGCCCCGATCCCGATCGCCTCTAGGCTCTCGTACGACAAAGTTTTGATGATACCCGATGTCGAACCAACCGACAAGGGCAAGACCCTCGGGCGCACTCCGACTCCCACTCGCGAAATGTTCGCCGCGACCGGAAACTTTTTCTCAGCTATCCTACCGTTTTTTATTGGCGATTTGACAGGGGGAGTCGATTTTTTCGAGAGCGATCGCGCTAGGGGAAGCAATACAGTTGAAAATGACGCCAAAATGCAAATAATGACTCATTCATGACCCAAAATTAGGTCGAGACGCGCCCTAGCTGCTTCGATCGCCGCTTTAGGCTTGGTGCCGAGCAAAACTGCTTCGATGGCTCGCCCCAAACTTTCGGACAGGCGGGGATAGCCGGGTAGGTTCGGGCGCGATCGCGCCCATTTCATCTGTTCGAGAAATACGTCTAACACGGGTTGCTCGGTGACGAATTGCCGATAGGTCGGACTCTCTCGGGCTTTGAGGTTGATGGGCAAATACCCGGTTCCCAATGCCCATTCGGTCTGAAACTCTTGGCTCAAGACGTATTCGAGGAATTCGAGGGCGGCTTGTTGGCGATCGGGGCGGGTTTTCATCACGAATAAATTTTCTCCTCCGGCGACGGTGGCGCGTTCGGTGGCGCGGGGCATGGGCATGACGGCGTAGTCGATATCGAGTTGGCTCAACTGTCCCAACGTCCACGGTCCGGTAATCTGCATGGCGACCCGACCGGAGATAAAGTCGTCGAGTTCGTACCCCCGTTCGGGAGGCGAGAGAATGGCGATATCTTCGCGAATGAGATCCGACCAGAATTGCAAGGCTTCGATGGCGGCGTCGCTGTAAAGGTCGAGCTGTCCGTCTTCGACCAGTTCGCCTCCCGCACTGTAGAGAAAGGACAGCCAGGTAAACACGACCCATTCGCTTTTGCCCAACGACAGCAACATCCCGTAGCGATCGTTGCGACCGTCGCCGTCTTCGTCGAAACTCAGTTGTCGGGCGCACTGGCGCAATTGTTCCCAGGTTTGGGGCAATTCCGTGATTCCCGCTGCTTCAAACCGACTGGGACGGTAGAAAATACCGACGTTATTGGTTGCCATCGGGACCGACCACGTCTGACCGTTGAGGGTCATGCCATCGATGAGAGACGGATCGATTTGAGCTTTGAGATCCGAGCGATCGAGCCAGTCGTCTACGGGAACGATCGCCCCGAGTTCGACGAGCTGACCGGCGAGCATGGGGGGAAACCAGAGCAGATCTGGCGGGGCATCGCCGACGACGGCGGTTAAAATTTTGGGAAGCTGGCGATCGGGTTGACCGATGTAGAGGGCTTCCACCTGGATTTTGGGGTGGGTTTGGTTGAACCGATCGACTAAATTTTGAAAGATATCCCGGTTGGGAGGCGGATTAATGCCGTGCCAGAGGGTGAGGTGTACCGTATCCTCGCCGCGATCGCCCTGAGAGTAACATCCGCCGAGTAAGAGCAAGCCGAGGCTCAATACAATTGCCAATCCCCGACGCCACCATCCAGTCTGGGTTGCCATAACGCACTCCAACATTTCCCATTCTCAACTCTAGCGGGAGACGGGATAATTGGACGGGATGGGGCGATCGCGCGTTTCTTAACGGTTTCAAGACCAGCACGTCACCCTAGAATCGCATCCGCAAGACGAGTTTGGCATTATTGCTCGGATTGTTATCGTGGCTGTGGAATGAGGGTTTGAGTAAAGTTGAAAATGCCAGAATTAATAGCATCACTAGCCCGAGATGGGCGATCGTGTCGATCGTGGTAAATCCGGAATCACGAAATGGGCGAACGGTTAGGCGATCTTGCTTGGGTCGGTCGGCGTTCATCGTATTTCTCCTTCAGGGGCTACAGTTGGCGCTGGGCTTACTCTTAGAATGCCCGTTCGTTAGCACAATGCCGTCTGTAGTTTCACGAATCTTTGTGCCAGATCCGGAAGTGTCCCACTGAAAGAGTTGCGTGAAAGTTACGACCGCAAACCGTCCAGTCGCGCAGCCTGGTCTTAAATTCACTAAATTAGTGCATTAATTCATTAAATTTCGATCGTATAAATGCTTACAGCAAAAAGCGACACGAATCTCATGCCGCTCTTTGATGAATTGCACTGAAAAATTCAAAAAGTTATTTAATGCGAGTTGGCGATCGCCTGTTAATTTTTGTAACGCCGGCTGGTCTATGTGGACTGGAACCCCTCAGACAATTGTTAAACGATCGAGATGACATTCCGTCCAGTCTGTTATCTCGGACACACCTGCAAATCCGCCTCAGATCCCAACCCAATCTCAAGCTCCCTCCCCCGCAACGCCGACAAATCCGCAACATTCTCAAAAATCCAACGATTCAGCGGACGTTCCACCAAACTTTCCAACAACGTCTTAATCCGGCGACCGCCAAACAACAAATTATCGCCAACTTGCATTTGTTCGGCTAACACCGCCAACACCGACGGTTGAAACGTCAACCTCAATTGATGTTTCTCCTGCGCCGAAACCCGCAACTGTCGCAAAAACTTCTCGCCAATCCGCGCCACAAACTCCGGACGCAACAAATCGAACACCACAATATTATCCCCCAACCGATTCAACAATTCCGCCCGACCGATACGACTGGAAAAATACCATCGCACCTCCTCGCGGAAATGGCGGTTCACCTGCTCGTAACTCAACTGCTGGGTTCCCTCCTGCTGCACCCGATTCATAATCCCCGGACGAATCAGCCGTCCCGTCTGCGGGTCGCTCAAATCCGACGCCCCGATATTGCTCGTAAAAATAATCGCAGTCTGATTGAAATAAGCCGTCTGTCCCTTCCCATCCGTAAGGCGACCGTCTTCGAGAATTTGCAGAAACTTATCCAACACCTTCGGATGCGCCTTCTCGATCTCGTCAAACAGCAAAATGCTGTACGGACGCTCCAACACCCGATTGGTCAACTGTCCGCCTTCCTCGTATCCCACAAATCCAGGGGGCGATCCCGCCAACTTCTCCGCCGCGTGTTCCTCCTTATACTCGCTCATATCGAACCGAGCGAACGCCTCCTCATCCCCAAAAATCAAGCGACTGAGAGACTTAGCCAACTCCGTTTTGCCCACCCCCGTCGGACCGACAAAGAAAAAGATCCCCTTTGGCTGGCTGTTGCGTCCGTTAAAACTATTCAGACTAATCCCCACCTTCGCCGTCGTCAGCATTCCCGTCACCGCCTCAATCGCGCGGGGTTGTCCGATCGCCGCCCCCGACAGCTCCCCCGACGCCCGAGACACCTTTTCGCGGCTGAGTTGCTCGAACGGTTCGTCCCGCTGTCCGAACTTATAAAAATCGACCAAACGCATCACTTCCCGCTGGTTGAAAGGGAGACGTTTTTGCACCGACGTGAGGCGAAGGGCATCTAAATCCATCGTTCCGAATCCATCCGTCAGGTCGGCAAATTCTTCAGCCACTTGTTGGAGTTCCGACGGTTGGTCGGGGTCGGGGGAGTGGGAGTCAAGTCGGTCGCCGCCATAAAAATTCGGACCGAACCGCAGGGCGAAATATTGTCGCTCCGCCTTATTGGGGCGCGTCACCTGCACCATGCTGACATAGGGATTGCTGGCGTGGAACCACACCGGAACCCGTTTGAGGTCGCTAGCAAGGAGAACCAGGGGGTTGCGGTAGCCTTGCAGCGATCCCTGTTGCAGAATTGCCGCTTCGAGGGTGCAGCGTTGCAGCAGAATCAGGGGATTGCGTTCTTCCGCACCGTAGCGGTCCGGGTCGGCGGTGAGCATATCTCCCAAATCGACAACGGCGGCGACAGAGGTATCGGCGAGTGAGAGAACCGAGCGCAAGCGAGCAAACGCTTCCTCTGGGGGAAGGCGGCGGTTGAGTTGGGCGTTTCCGAGACGTTGTTGCACCACGGCGGCGGGATTGGCGCGTGGGGGTGCGGCGGGGTTTCCGTTAGCGGGGGGTTGCGGCTGAGGGGTTCCGTGGCGACGGTGCAGTTGTTGTTGGGCGAGTTGGTCGAAGGGTTGTTGCATTTCGGGGTTGGCGAAGGTAAACCCGTCGATGGTGTCGTAGCGCAGAATTAGGTTGAAGCCGAGGTCTTGGAAGTAGGTGGTGAGGAATTGGTGGATGGAGAGGTAGTTTCCGCGCCAGACGAAGGGGTCGTGGATGTTACCGTAAAGGATGATATGGGTGCGGCGGTGCAGTTGTTTTTCAAAGTCGGCAATCCAGCGAGCGGAAATAATTGGCTGGGTCATGGTGGTTTCCTCAATGCTGGGTTTAGCCTAGCAAGGGTGAGGAAATGATTTCTATGGCAAATAGATGGAAAGTAGATGGAAATTTGATGGTGCGTTGCGACGTTTCGACCCCATAGCCAGACACGACAATCGATCTGCGCCACAACACAATCTACCCAATTATTCAAAATTAACATTCGCGTAGATGTCGGTTAACTGAATTGCCACATCAATCGAAGATAATTCCAAGACGCTATCCTCCGATTCGTGGTACGTGATTAACCACTGATTATCGTCGGTTTTAACGTATTGTTCCACCGAATATCGATATTGGTCAATGACAAGGTATTCGGTGAAACTCGGGAGCGATCGATAGGCGTCAAATTTATCGGTTTTATCATACCCCTTGGTCGAATTCGATAGCACTTCAATCATTAACGTTGGATTGACAATTGTATCCTGGCGGTTGTCATGGTAAACTACATCGCCGCGAACTACCATGACATCGGGATAGGTAAACGTATTTTTCGACGGAATCCACAGGCGAACGTCGCTAAAGAAAATGCGATAATGGCTGGTTTCCCTCAACCCCAATCTCAAGGCAAGATAAATATTGCCGACAATTGCGTTGTGATTCGTCGTCCCTCCCGCCATTTCAACGATTTCTCCATCCCGGTACTCGTGCTTTTCTATTGCCGATTCTTCCCACGCTAAATACTCTTGCGGCGTAACCCTTTGAACTGTTGTATCAATAACCATAATCCGTCATTCCCATCCCGACTGGTAAGGCGGAACCGATGCCCGCCCTACCTCTATGCTACGTTTACGCACCCCGCATCCGCGAACCTTCGCTCCGGGGTAAATCGTCTGCTTGGCGAATGCGGCGGTTGGGATCTTTACCCTCCCATTGCAACTCGCCCATTTGTACCCCAAACTCTGACTCCAGCAGACCGTGCATTTCGCCGATGACTTGTTCGGCTTCGTCGCAGATGGCGGCTGACCCCCCACCCACGGCGGCGACGGTACTCTGGTTGTAGCCTTCCACGTCGTAGAGGACTTCCCCCTCTACTGGGACGCTGACGCTAATCCCTTTCCCCGAATGGGTGGCGGCGGCGAGAATGACTGCACTGGCGGGGGAGTCGGGATGTTCGGCTTGGCGGTAGACCAGGTTGAATCCCAAGGCTTCGAGACTGTCGGCGATGCTGTTGGCGATGTAGTCCCGCTGGTCGGCTTGCAGTTGGGCGGCGTTGGCGGTGTCGATGAGGGTTTGGCTTTGCTGTTGGCAGGTGGCGAGGATGGGGGCGACTTGCTCGAATTGCTCTGAAATCATTGCCTCTTCTGCACGCTGGAGTTGGGCTTGCAGTTGGGCGACGGCTTCATGTTGCCACTGCATCACCACGGGGTCGGCTTGCAATCCGGCGATGAGCGAGTGCAATTCGCCTAAGTCCCGTTCGGCTGCGGCTTGGCGACGCTGCCATTCGGCTCGTTGTCGGGCGACGTGTTGGCGGTGTCGGTTGAGGGCGGATTCGGCGTCTTGCAGGGGTTGTCGCACGGTGGCGGGATTGCCGCTGGCAATGGCTTTGCGGACGGTTTCGAGGGTTTGAGCGACGGCGGTGCGGTCGTCGGGGGCGAATTTGGCGGCGTCGGGGATTTGGTGGAGTTGGCGTTGGAGGTCGTCGAGGGCGAATTGCTGGCGGTCGAGTTCGGCTTTGCGTTTCTTCTCTTCGTCGTCGCGGCGTTTTTGGGCGAGGTGCTGTTGCAGGTCTTGTTGGAGTTGGTCGAGGTGCTGGGAAATTTGGTGGAGGGTGGATTCGGTGTCGGCGTGTTGCAGGGCGTGTTGGTGGCGTTGCAGTTGGCGGTGCAGGGTTTGGGCGGCGTCGGGGTAGAGGTGGGGTTGGTGTTGGGAGAGTTGGGTGTTGAGGTGTTGGGTGCGGTCTTGGATTTGGCGGCGTTTGCGTTCGAGGCGACGTTTGCGATCGCGGGCTTCGGCTTCGCGGCGGCGACGGGCTTCTTCGGCGGCTCGCTGGCGGCGTTCTCGTTCGAGGCGTTCTCGCCGTTGGCGTTCGAGTTGGGCGGGGGAGTATTTGGGGCTACTGCTCATGATAGTTTCTCCTAATTGCTGATAGTTTCAGCCTAAGTGGGATGGGGGAGAATGACTATGGCAGGTGGATGGAATTTAGATGGAAATTCGATGTGGGAGATGCCCGGTTGTTTGCCTGTCGAAAATGTTTGAGGAGAAGTCGATCGCGAGGGATTGCTAGTCTAGACCGCGATAGAGCCGAGCGATCGCAAATTCGAGGTTGAGGCTGGAGAGCGTGACGAAATCGCCGGTTTGGTAAATGGTGATTTCCCAACTGTCGGTGGCGGTGCGGCGACGGCATTCGACCCGCTGGGTATCTTGAGAAATGAGGACGTATTCTTCGAGGCTGTTGAGGTTTTGATAGTCGGTGAATTTGAGGTCGCGATTCTCCGTAGGAGACGCTTCGCGAACGAAAGCTTCCGTGCTACTTGAAAGCACTTCGGCGATGAATTTGGGGTAGCGTTTGACGTAGCGGTCTTCGCGATCGCGTGGGTCGCAAGTTACAAAGGCATCGGGGTAGTAATAAAACTCGTCTTTGTAGTTGACTTTGACATCACCGTTGTAGAGACGACAGGGTGTGTTGTCGAGGTACGAATTGAGCAAACTCAGGAGGTTCGCGGCAATCCGTGCAACGCCGAGGCAATTTGACCGATGATGTTGCGAACTTCCTGCGGCGGTAATGTTTCCCGTTTTTCTAAATACTGGCTCAGGGATTCTGTGGCGGGTTCCATCGCCAATCCCAAATATTTTTCTTCTTCGTCTTCCTCTTCCTCAAATCCCACTTCTGAACTGAAACAATCTAATAAATGAGGATGTTTGAGGCGGGTGGCGAGGCGCAATTCTGCAATTTGTAGGTCGAGTTGAGATGTTTCTACCAGAAAAACTTTCAAAGCCACTTGTCGAATTACACGGTCGGCAATCACTTCGTTGGCGAGAAATACGCCGCCAAAACTTCCTGAGTCGATGAACTGAACCAGATGATATTTGTGGTTAAATTGCTCTCCGACCATTTTTTTCCAAAAACGTCTGTCCATGGTCTGTCTGTGGGTAAGGTTGACGGTGTAACTCTCCAAGTTGTTAATCCCAGTTGGGATTCCCGGCTTGGACTCTGGTATATCTAGCTTAGACGACTTGGGAGAGAGGTTCTATGGTAAATACATGGAAGTTGGATGGAAATTAGATGGAATTGCTGGGTGGGTTGGGACGACTGGGGTCGAAGACCAGAAACCGAGTTTCTTCAAGAAACTCGGTTTCAATTCGCGGTTTCAATTCAGGCCAGATATCTCTGGGCCAATTGGGACAGCCTGTGTCTCCCAAGATACCGACAGCTCAGTTCAGTGGTGATTACTATTGGTCGCCTCTTCGCCAGGCTCTGTTACTTGTCCATGTTCACCGGGTGTTAGACTAG
>CAYQUF010000142.1:0-12089 GCA_964420595.1 uncultured bacterium | reverse complement strand
CCGTAGGGTGGGCATTGCAGATCGAGCAGCGATTGTACTCATTCATTAAAACGTGTAATGCCCACCTTTCCAGATAATAAAAAACTTGGCAACCGAATTTTATATAATCTTCACTTTGCAATCGAAATTAATCTATAGCAATGCGCTCTCGGCTATTTACAGATACCGTAGGGGCGAACGGCCGTTCGCCCCTACTGGCATTTTTAATCCATGGTGACTGTGCCCTATGGATCTGCGCCGCGTACGGGCGGTTCGCGAACCGCCCCGACCCAATGACTCGATCCGATTGGATTGTTAATACACGAGCGCTCGCTGCTATAACTTGAAACAACAATTCATTCAAACCTCAAGATTCAAAACACGGCATTTCTAGGGCATAAATTTCTAATAAATGGGTTGCATCGGACGTAGCGAGGGGAGGCGAAAAGAGGTTACCTTGCATTTGCCGACAGTGGAGCGATCGCACTAAAGTTTGCTGCTCTGACGTTTCCACCCCTTCAGCCACCACATCGAGTCCCAATCCGTCCCCCAACGCCACAATCGCCGCCACGATCGCCGCTTCGCTAGAGTGAGGTTGCAATTGACGAATTAACGCCTGACCGATTTTCAGCGTGTTGAGGGGAAATTCGTGCAGGTAACTCAGCGACGCCGCTCCCGTGCCAAAATCGTCGAGGGCGATGGAAACCCCCATCTGCGAGAGTGCCTCAAGGACGTTGCGCGTAAACTCCTTATCCTGCATCGCCGTGGTTTCGGTAATTTCTAATTCCAGACAGCGGGGATCGATGCCCGTTTCTCGCAGCGTTGTGCGAACCCATTCGACCAAATCCGGCTGCTGTAGCTCCAAAGTCGAAAGGTTGACCGCCACCGACATCGGGGGCAATCCCGCCGCCCGCCACGCTTGATGTTGGCGACACGCCGCCCGCAACACCCAACGACCGATGGGCACGATCGCGCCATTTTGCATGGCAAACGGAATAAACGATTGCGGCAAGAGCAATCCCCGGTCGGGATGCTGCCAGCGGATCAGCGATTCCATCCGAACGATACGCCCCGTCTCGACACACAGTTGGGGCTGGTAGTGCAGCACGAACTCCTGGCGTTCGAGGGCGCGGTGGAGTTGGTTGGTTAGCTCCAATTCCTGGCGCGATCGCCGATCGAGGGTGGAGGTATAGAGTTGAAAATTGTTGCGTCCGGCATCTTTAGCGCGGTAGAGGGCGGCATCGGCGCGTTTGAGCAGGGTTTCGGCATCGCCACCATCGAAGGGATACAGGGCAATGCCAATACTGGTGGTGATGTAAAGCTGCTGTCCGTCGAGGTCAAACGCCGGTTCGAGGGCTTGCAGCATCCGTCGGGCGACTTTTGCCGCATCCTGGCGAGAGCGAATGTGCGGCAGCAACACGATAAATTCGTCGCCACCCCAACGCGCCACGATATCCCCTTGACGCAGGCAATTTTTCAAGCGTTGGCTGGTGTCTTGCAACAGGCGATCGCCCATGGCATGACCGAGGGTATCGTTAATTAATTTAAATCGATCGAGATCCACAAACCCCACTGCCACCGGTTCCTCGTTGGCTTCGGCTTGCTGTAACGCCGCGTGCAGCCGTTCGTCGAATTGGGCGCGATTGGGCAGTCCGGTCAGCAAGTCGTGGGAAGCGCGATGGCGAATCATTTCGGCAATTCGCTGGTTGTGGATCGCCCCGCCAATTCCCGCCGCCACCGCTCGCAGGATCGACACCTCGCTGGGCGATCGCCGTCTGGGAAGCCGACAGTCTTCAAAGCCGAGATAGCCCCAAAATCGGTCTTGAATGAAAATTGGCACGATCGCGAACGAGACAATTCCCTCCCGTTGAAGCAATTGGCGTTCGGGGTCGTCGCACTCGGCGGTAATGCCTTGCATCGTGCCTCCGGTAACGAGATCGCCGTACCACAGACAGGCAGGTGGCGACAGGTGACACGCCAGGGACAGCGTTTCATCCTGGGCGGCGAGTTTGGAGTCGATGTCGGTTTGCGTCCACTCGTATTGCAAGCTGAAGGCAGGATTGGCGCGGTCGGAATCGGCGGTTTGGGGGGAACGATGGCATTCGTACACGCAGACGCGATCGACCGCCGTGGTTTCGCCGACAATTGCCAAAGCGCGCTCGATCGCCGCCGTTCCTTCCTGTTGGGTCAGCAAGTGGCACATGGCGTCCGCCGTTCCTTGCAGCAGGCGATCGCGTTGGTACAGTTCCAGTTCGGCTTGCTTGCGCGCCGAAATATCTTCGACGGTGCCTTCGTAAGCCACGACGCGACCGCTCCCGTCGCGCACGGCACGGACGTTTTCGGCAATCCAGACAATCCGACCGTCTTTGCGGTACACCCGAGACTCAAATCCCCAAATGCTGTCTTTGCCTTCGAGACGATCGACAAATTCGGTACGGCGATCGGGATCGACGTACAGTTGGTGGGCGATATCGGTCACCGTCGCCATCAGTTCCTCGGGGGAATCGTAGCCGTAAATTCGAGCCAGCATGGGATTGACGGTGAGATAGCGCCCGTCGGGGGTAGTTTGAAACATCCCGGCGACGGCATTATCGAAAATGTTGCGATATTTTTTATGGTGCAGCACCACGCCCAACTGCACGGCGATCGCCGAAATCAGTTCCACCAACTGGCGTTCCGGGGCACTGGGCGACAGCCGGAAAAACAGCAATACGCCCAACACCTCTCCGCTGGCGAGCAGGGGAAGGGCGAGTCCGGATTGGAACCCGCGATCGATCGCCTGCTGGATGCGGGCAATACTGGTATCGGGGGCGATCGCCCAATCGCTCGATTGCAGCGACCACACCTGTCCGAACAGTCCCGCCTCGGTCGAGAGGGTCATGTCCGCCGCGAGCTGGCGAAAGGTGCGGTGATGGGGGTCGCGATACCACGCCGGTCCGCTTTCGAGCTGTTGGGAACCGGGGTGAGACACCCACGCTTCGCCGTAATCCCAACCGGTGACTTCGCAAATTTTCCGCAGGGCGACCCCCAAAGCAATCTGAAAATTCTGCGATTCGGCGATCGCCAGGGTGAGACTTTGCAGCACTCGCGCTTGTTGCAGCACCCGCCGCCGTTCGGTGGTATCCCGACAGGTTCCCAGAATTTGATAGGCGCGACCGTTGTCGGATTGGAGGGGCGAGAGTTCGATTAACAGCGTCCTGGCGCGATCGCCCCCTCGCGTCGTGACTTCGTAAGACACCGATTGTTGCTGCTTCAAACAGCAATGCAAGCTCGATTGGGTGGCGTCGAGGATGTCAGCGGGCAAGCGATCGAGCCGTAATTCCCCTACCAAGGGCGTTGAAGGCAGCGACAACAGCTCCCGCGCTCGATGGTTGGCGATCGCGATCCGGAATTTGCCCGATCTCTCGGGGGAAACGCTGACAATGAAAACGCCGTCCGAGATATGCTCCAAGACGGCTGACAAGTTCGCAGGCAGATCGTCACTCGCGGCGGACGTGCCGGAATCGAGGCGATTGACCTGGGGTCGGTTGCTCATGAAACTTTATCGATGAGGGATAGAATGCACCGTTGGGGCGATCCGAGGGGACAATGCCGTCTGGATCGCGTGGCAAATCGTCTGAATAACGAGATTTCTCTATTTTCAGGCTACCCAGCTAGGACGGTGGAGTATCGTTTGCCCCCCCAAAGCGGTATCCTTTCCCGTATACGCTATGAATTAAGGTCGTATCGCCCGATGCCTCGATTTTGCGACGCAGCAGGCGAATCAGCGCCGCCAGCACGTTGCTGCTCGGTTGTTCGTCTGCCGACCACAGGTGCTGGTAAATTTGCTGGTGCGTCAGCAATTGACCGGGGTGAGATACGAACAGTTCGAGCAGCTTGCTCTCTTTGTCCGATAGCTCGATCGCCCGTCCGCCCCGATACGCCAGTTGATTGTCCGGATCCAGTTCGAGATCGTCGATGCGCAGCCGCTCCGGTTGGGGCGCAACGTCTAACTGTGCCGAACGCCGCAGTTGCGCCCGGACTCGCGCCAGCAGTTCTCGCATTTCAAAAGGTTTGACGAGATAGTCGTCGGCACCGGCGTCTAATCCCAACACGCGATCGTCGAGGGTATCTTTCGCCGTCAGAAACAGGACGGGGGTGGTATCGCCGCGCGATCGCAATTCTTGGCAAATCTCCAACCCGCTCGATTGCGGCAGCATCCAGTCGAGAATGAACAAGTGATAGTTGCCCTGTCGGGCTTTACGGCGCGCCTCGGTGCCATCGTAAGCCACATCGACCTCGTATCCTTCCCGTTGCAGCACTCGGGACACCGGATCGCTCAGTTCGACTTCGTCATCGACGAGTAAAATTCGCATCCCGCTTGACATCCTCCCTCCTCCCGCCTTTGCCCTCGAAAGACGGAAATCTCAGCCGTAATGTTTGATAATAAAAGATTACAGCCGAGTTCGGGGAGCGATTGGGGTCGGCTTGACGGCTATTTTCCGTTAGACGATCGCTCCACCGCCGTTTGAATGCGCAACTGCACGATCGCGTCCGTTTCGCGGTCAGCCGCTTGCTGCAACGCCGCGATCGCTTCGGGCGTGCCAATTTCGCCCAACGACACCGCCGCCGCATACCGTAACGCCCAATCTTCGGGCGATCGGAGCGCCCAAGTCAACTTCGCGATCGCCCGACGGGTGATGTCGCCTGCGGCATTGCAACCGATTTGACCCAATCCCCGCGCCGCCACGCGCCGCACGTTTCCCTGACAGTGATTGGCAATCGACACGCCGACTACTTCGATTAAGACATCGACCGCCCGAGGGTCGCCAATGCGAGCCAACGCTTGAATGATGCGAGCTTGGATGCTTTGGTCGGTGGAGGCGCGATAGGCGCGGATTAACGGGTCTACCGATTGCGGTGCGAGTTCGACTAACGCCCGGATGGCAACGGGGGGAACGTTGGGATGGTGGTGGTTCAACGCTTCGAGCAAGGGCGCGATCGCCTCCGGGGTGCGATCCTGGCTGCATTCGTCAATTATCGCGATCGCATCTTGGGGGGTGGTGGCGCGACGGTAGCGCTCTAACAGTGGCGCGTTGGCATTCTCGATCGTCTTGGAATTAAATAAAGTCATGATATTTGTAGATCCGTGTGATGCACCTTGGTTGAAGGAAGGCAGCGAGGTGGTAGAGGCATTTCTGTCGTGGCGTTCCGACCGTTTGCCCGTAACGCGCCGAGCGATCGCAATTCGCCATACCCCGCTCTAACGCACCTCTCAGTTTAGGTTTACACCGAAAATGTCCGATTGCGCCACTTGTTCAACCGTGCCTCGCCAATGGTGGCTAACGGACGCAATCGAGCGAGTTCGCCTTGCAAATTCGCGATCGCCTCGGTTTGAGCGCGAGTCCGCTGCATTAAACTGATATAGTCCCCGGGTTCGTTCCCCGTACTTGCTAACTCTGAGGGGGGTACCAACGCGCTCGCCGCCGTTCCTCCCGCTTTCCAGCGCGTCACCCACGCCGCACCAATCGACGCCGTCGGACGCAACTCAGAGAGCTGTTGCTGCAACGCACTCAGTTCGCGAGCGTACTCCCGGCTGCGACGCAGTAAATCCCAATACTGCGAACCGCGCGTTTCCCCTTGCGGTTGGGGCGGTTGGTAGGCTTTGACCCGCTGGACGGCTGCGGCGATAATCCGATCGCTGTTGAATTGGACGCCACCGTAGACCCCTCCCGCTCCCGGCGTGGAAATGGGCGAGGCGAGGTTTCGCGACACTTCCCGGGTCAGACGGGCGCGATGACTGTCGAACTGGGCGCGATCGCTGTTGGCGAAACCGCGATAGAGTTGGAAAATGCGGCTGTAGCCGACAGTTTTTTGACCGAATTGCGACCCAAAACCGCGATAGTAGGGGACGATATTTTCGCCAAAGCTATCTTGATATTCTTGCGAGTCGATATAGGAATTGATTTCGGCGGCGTATCCGGCGCGATTGTACAGTTCGACGTGGGTTGAAATTTCGAGGCGATCGTAGGGCGCGCGTCCCAACAAATGCTTGTAGTTGAGTTCGATCAATCGCGTTTGTTGGTTGGGATAGAAGAATTTGCGGCGATACAGTTCCGATAGGGCGATCGCTCGCACGAAATCTCGCATGGAAATTTTACCCTGAACCAAGAGGGATTCCGCACTGGTCAGTCGCTCCGATTCCATGACGTATTCGTTGCCGAGAACCTGACGATAGGCGGCTCGAATTGCCGTTTGAAATTCGGTTTCGCTGGCATTCGATCGCAATTCAATCTTGGTTTGCCCGTCAAACGGTTCGATTCCCAAACGTTCGGCTGCGGTTAAACTCATAATAGTTATCCCCGTTTTAATTCAATTTATTCAATCAAAGTTGTAGCAGCAAATCGTCAATTGAATGGATTAAAAATTCAATTTTTTCTGGTCTGTCGGGTACGCCGTCTCGATTGTCTTCTACCAGTGTCGAGAGAATGCGCTTCAGATTTAATAACTTTAAACTATTGGCAATTTTGGCATCAACGATCGCTTTTGCCGCTTGCACGTGACCGTTCTCGAAGCGTGTTCCAAAGGAACATATCGCCCCGAGATCGAACGCCGCCGCCCAACGCAAATAGGGATTGTCGTGACCGAGCATTTGAATAATGCGATCGAGATACTGCGCCTCGCCCGTCATTAAATAAAAATACCGCGCCGCCGCACATTGAACCCGTTCGGAACAGTTGGCTAAAAACGGTTCGACGCGATCGCGCACCGACCAAACCTCTAAACTCGCCAGCGCCTCGATTAACGCCTCGTACGGTAAATTGCCCCCCGCCTCGAATAACGCCACCAACGGCGCGATCGCCCGAGGGTCGCCAATTGCCGCCAGCGCCTGAATCGCCGCTTCTTGCAACTGCACGTCCGTCGCCACCCCCAACGCCTCGATTAACGCCGGAACCGTCTCGGGATTTTTCAACTGACCCAACGCCCGCGCTGCCTGTCTGCGCAAGGGATAGCCTCCTTGGGGGGTACGGTAGCAATCGTCTTGCAGCGCCTCGCACAACGCCTCGCAAGCCTCGCCCACCTGGTGTTTTCCCGCCCACCACGCCGCATAGTAGCGGATTTGATTGTCGTCGGATTGTAACGCCGCGATCGCCATTTCGGGCGAATGAATCGGTTGGTTGGTTGCCGTTGCGCTCATAACTCAAACTCGCAAAACCGGGAGAGTCGGATCGAACCACCGCAGTCAAGCCGCGATCGCCCGATCGCTGCTCTCCCGTCGTATTTTACTTAGACTGGCTGAATGTTAGTGATTTTGCCGCGCCGACGGTGAATTTCCTTGTACAAGCTCGAAAAGCGATTGTACGGCACCGTGAACGTCTGCTTGCTGCGACGCACCACCGGACCGATCGCATTTCCGCCAAACAACACTTCGACACGATAGGTGCGACCTTCCTCTAACGCCGTCCCACGCAAGGAGCGATCGCCTTCGTAGGTTACCCCGGTATCGCCGCGAGGCGAAGACGGCGTGCGAATCGAATTAGCCAGGTTGCGAGGCACTTTCACCTGCAAGCGAGAATTGCGACCGCCCAATTGGCTGTTATCGCTACTTCCCGGACCGCGATATAGCTCGAACATGCGAGTGTAGCCCACGGTTTTCATACCCAGTTGCGACTTGAAGCCGCGATAGTAAGGCACCACCCAATCGCCGAACGCCTCGTCATATTCGGCACTGTCGATGTAAGAATCGATCTCGGCATCAAAGCCTTCGCTGTTATAGAGATCCAAATGATAGGCGATCTCCGACTGTTCGTAAGGCGCGCGACCGAGCAGGTGCTTGAAGTTCAACTCGATACAGCGAACTTGGGAATTGCCGTAGAAAAAGCAGTCTTTGTAAAATTCCGATTTCGCCAGACGGCGCACGAACTGACGCACGTTAATGCTACCGTTGCGCAGCAGTGCCTCGACGCTGGAAAATTCCGAACTGGCATAAACGCCCTGACGTCCGAAAACCTGGCTGTACGCCGCTCGGAACACTTGCTGTAAATTATCTTCAGTCCAATTCTGACGCAGCTCGACTTTCGTATCGATAACGCCATCGAGTCCCAATCGGGCTTCCACTAAAGTCGTCATTGTTATCTAAACTCCTTATCTGGATTGCGTTTAAGGCTTAAATGAGCCTTGCGGTTAGAAGGCGATCGCGCGCTCCCGGAAGAACCCACCACCGACTCCCAACCGCAAGCGACTCGAAAACAACGACCTCTCTAGCTCAGCGCGTTGATGGCATAGTTGAGGTAGATATTGGCTTCGCCAGCCACATCGCCCGAGAGACCGTGGTTATCGCGCACGAATTCCAGCGCGGCAATGTACCAGCTCGGCGACAGACCGAGAGCGGCGTTGAATTCTTTCACGCCAGCCACGACATACTCGTCTAGCGGACCGGTTCCGCCGACGACGCAGCAGTAGCTGATCGTGCGCAGGTAGTTGTTGATGTCGCGCACGCACTTCGACTTGCCTTCCGGGGTCGAGGCGTACTGGGGTCCCTCCATTTGAGTGGTGTAAGGGAACTTCTTATAGACGTGGTTGGCAGCGGCTTCTGCCCACTTCTCGCCGTTTTGAGCGAACGCTTTGGCAGCATCTAAGCCCGCTTGGGCGCGGCTGAACCGACCGAAGATGCCTTGCATTTCGGTGTTGCTCAGGTAGGAACCGCGAACGTCAGCAGCGGCGATCGCTTCGGTGAGAGGCGTTTTCATGATGGTCTGAATCTCCTAAATAATGTTCGATCTGCGTAGGTTGGACGATGGGGGGTCGTGCCGTTGCGATCGCGATATCGCAGGACGGACAGACATTACGCTACGGCAGCTGCCGCGCGATCGAAGTAACCGGACAGTTCCGACATCAGGCTGCTGCAATCGCCCTTAGTGATGCCGTTGGGATCGTCGGCGATTTTGATGGCGGCATCTTTCATTTTGCTGATGCCAGAAGCCACAGTCGCGCCGGGGGTTCCCAGGGCTTGGTACGTCTCGCGCAAGCCGTTGAGGCAGCGATCGTCGAGTACGCTAGCATCCCCAGCCAGCATGGCATAGGTGACATAACGCAAAATGAAGCCCATGTCGCGCAGGCAAGCGGCGTGGTTGCGATAGTGGTCGCACTGACCGCCAGGACCGAAGACTTGGGGTTCTTCCGCCACTAGCTCCCGATAGGCATCGGCGACGATCGTCGAAGCATTCCCGCTGATGCGGTTGACCACATCGAGACGCTTGTTGCTCTCGGCAACCATCTGGGACAGACCGTTAATTTGGTCTTCGCTGAGGTAATTCCACTGTTGGTCTGCTTGGGAGACGACTTTGGAGAAGGCATCCAGCATTCGTTCAATACTCCTGAATCCATTGCATGTCATCGAACGGGAAATGTCACTACCGTTGTGCCAAGCGCTATCGACCTATGGTGGGAAAACGCTTTTGCGCCCCGACTCGCCAGCTCGTCCGGTTCTCGATCCGCAGGAGATCGACAAATTTCTGAGAAAAGGTCTGGCTTTTATGAGAAAATAGGTTCTTGTCACAAATCCGGTCGCGCTTGGCTTTAGTCGGCGCGACTTTCCCTTAAATGCCTTTATACAATGCTGTGAGGGATTGATTTATGAAGTTTAGTTAAGTAATGTTAAGATAAATAATATTGCCGTCAAAGTCTTATCAATTAAGCGATTTCACCCATAAAGCTTGGTCCAAGGCTTTACATTCGATCGCACTCACAAGACAACAAAGCGTCTTTAGATTTATTTAACATTTTCCACAACCCTTATCTGACAGGGATTGCAGCGATAAGCGACCGCTTTCTCTACGTCAAACTTATATTAAGATTTATATAGAGATATCAAGATTTTTCGAGGCACGCCTGTTTAAGTTTTGTAAAATTGCGACATTTCAAGGAAAACGCACGGGCAAGGGGCGAGGGTTGCGGGCAAAAATACGGTTGCGCCCGTTGCCGTTCGCGGCGTCCCCAAATTGAATCACAATGATAGCGATTAACTCGTAGCGAATCGAACATCTTCATGATTACCGTTGCACTGCCCAAAGGCGCGCTATTAAAAGACAGCATCCGCCTGCTCCAATCCATCGGACTCGACTTCAGTGCCTTTCTCGACTCCAGCAACCGCCAGTTGCAAATCCTCGCCCCCAGCGGCGACGCCAAAGGCTTGCTAGTGCGGGCGCAAGACGTTCCCGTATACGTCGAATACGGTCAAGCCCAACTGGGAATTGTCGGTTACGATGTCCTGCGGGAGAAAAAACCCGCCGTCGCCCACCTCGCCGATTTGCAATTCGGGTACTGTCGGATGTCCGTCGCGGTGAAAGCGTCGAGTCCCTACCGCCAGACGCTGGATCTGCCGCCCCACGGACGAGTGGCGTCCAAATTCGTGCAATGCGCCTGCGATTACTTTCGCCACTTGGACTTACCGGTGGAAATCGTTCCCCTGTCGGGGTCGGTCGAATTGGGTCCGATTACCGGGATGTCAGAGGCGATCGTAGATTTAGTCTCCACTGGACGCACGTTAAAGGAAAACGGACTGATCGAGATTGACGTCCTCTACGAGAGTACGGCGCGACTGATCGCCCATCCTCTCAGTTATCGGCTCGACGTAGGTGGACTCAGCCAGACCATTACCCGTTTGCGAGACGCCGCTCTAGCCCAGAAAGCCTAATAGCTCACGTAGGGGCTTGGTCTCCAAGCCCTTCCCATTTATCTCTAGCCGATTTAGCATTGTTATAGTAGGGTAAAGTAAGGAGTATTGTACTAAACAATTTATTCAATAATTCGAGGAAAAACCAAGAATGGGGCTACAAAAACCGGATGCTAAAACCCGCTTACTGTTAATGCTTTGGGCTTCTGGGGAAGACAGTATTACCAAAGGGAAGTTACTCCAAAAAGTCAAGCGGTCTGCGGAGAAATCGGGAGATTTTGACCCTGTTTTTGAGGACTTAGTAGAACAAAAGGCCATTACGACGGAAAAAGCGGGTCAGTCATTTCGCGTTCGCTTAGGCGATCGCGGCTTAAACATCCTGCAAGACGGCTTAAACAATCCCAGTTTTAGTTTCCCCGGCAGCATTGTCAGCAGTCGGTTAGCCAATGCACTCTTGCAATGGCATCGTCAAGCCGCCACCACCGCTGTTCCCAAAACCACTGAAAAAGCGATTCTCTCTTATGATGCCTTTAAAACCGCAGCGTTAGAGGTCTACGATCGTCTAAACAAAGAGTATCATTTAGATCATTTAGTGCCAATTTATCAGATTCGTCGGGGTTTGGGCGATCGCGTCAGCCGCTCTCAATTTGACGACTGGATGCTGGAAATGCAAGCAGAGGATATCTTGCAACTTCAAGGAGGCAGTTTACCCGCTAATCAGTCCAATCCCGAAAGCTTGGCCGATTCCATCACCACAGAACTCAGTGGCCTCCGCTGCTACGCCAAGCGGCTTTAAGTTTATCCATCAATTGCCATCACTCTACCCGACTTTTCCCCCTAAGCAGTACGACTCAACCCGTTTAGATCTCTCATGGCAGATTCCGTTTCCCCCCTCAACGATCTCCAGGCCGCCATTCAACAAGACAACCCCTTTAACCGGGAGTTAATCGTCAAACGACAAGCCGTTTGGAACGGTGAATTTATCGACGTTCCCAGTATCAATGCCGAAGCCTCTGATACAGTATTTCGCGCCCTCGCCGACATTTCTCAAGGCAAACGCAACGTCGCAGGAGTGAGCTTAGTCGCTGAAAAAGGTCTTGGCAAAAGCCATATTATCGGCAGAATCCGCCATCATCTGCGGAGTAGTGGAGGAGCTTGGTTTATTTATATGGGGGATTATAACAATCTCAACCACATTAAACCAGAATTTCTCAATATCCTCTGCCAAAGTTTGCGGCAAACCGGCAGTCAAGAAGTCATGCAATGGCAAGAATTGGCGGCTGATTTGCTCAACGAAGCCCTCAAGCAAAGCCGCTCTGCGAAAGACTGGATGCAGGAGATTAAAGCCCGGATAAAAACCGAGCCTGATTTGATTGACGAGTTAGTTAATGAGGTGAACATCTGTCAACTTGATAACGGAATCGATAATAGTGATCCCTATCTCATCCGCAGTATT
>CAYQUF010000141.1:4353-12277 GCA_964420595.1 uncultured bacterium | reverse complement strand
TCTCTCGCTTCAATCCAAGATTTGAAGCGGAGGATTCTGGCGGGTTTGGCTAAAACTGCGACACCAGCCGACATTGTCGGAGTAGGGCTAGACGTCGGTTCCGAGTGAGGCGCACTCTCGACCACCTCGTACCGTTGAGGGGAAGGCAGTTGGCGGCTTTGCGGCTCCATCTCCACGGGCATTTCCATGTCTTGGTGCATTGGATGCGTGCCGCTGCGGGGAAATTGCAGCAATCCCATTCCCATGGGAGCGACGGTCAACAACCCCATCGACACGAACCCTGCCCCGATCAACCCCATCGAGACAAACCCAATGGAAACAACTCCCATAGGCACCAAACCGATCGCCACAATGCCGTGGGCTGCAATGCCAATGGCAACAATACCATGGGCTGAGACGCCAATGGCAATCAGACCGTGACCGTGGATGCCAACGGAGAGTAAGTTCCGTTTTGCTAAGGACGAAGACATAAATGATTCCAACTGCCTGAATTACCTTCGAAGATTACGCCAGGGACGGACTCGGCGTCAAAAGACAAGCTGTCAAAGTTCGAGACATTGGGGCGGTTTCAAGTTTGACGGTTCGTCTTTTGACAGAAACGAAAGATAGCAAGTATGACATAGATTGCCAGGACAATCGACAACAGGCAACAGGAAAGATTGGGGGACTGGTCACAGATAACCCGAGAGCGTACTTCGACAATCTGGACAAAACTCGAATGGCAGTGATGGTTTCTAAAAATAATCCCAAAGCTCGATTCAAAATCGGGACTTCTCGTATCGGTTTGTCTCCTTTAAAACGATTGCTTCAAGTCATCCTTATCCTCGGACTGGCGATCGCATTTTTTTGTTCGAGCCAACCGGCACTGGCACGGTCTTCCGTTTCAAATCCATTTGAGGCGGGGGTCACCGCCATGCGATCGCGACACTATTCCGATGCTATCCAACACTTAACTCGCGCCGTCCAAACCGATCGCCACGTTGCTGCCGCCTATGCCAATCGCTGTTTGGTCTACATTTGGCAGCAAGACTACCGCCAGTCGATTCGAGATTGCACCCAAGCGATCGCCCTAGACCCCGACAATCTCGAACCCTATCTCAACCGAGGATTGGCTCGCTATCGACTGGGAAATTACCGCGCGGCGATCGCCGATTACACGAGCTTAATCGAACTCGATGCTAACGATTATCGCGCCTATTACAACCGAGGGTTAGCCTATTTTGCCTTAGACCGATACGACCGAGCCGTTGCCGATTATACCGCTGCCTTACGCCAACTTCGCGATCGCGATTCGCCCCGTGCCAGTGCTATTTATCTCGAACGCGGTTGCGCCCAATTCAATCGCCAACACCTCGATTTAGCCCTCGCCGATTTTAACCGAGCCATCGATGCCAATACCAATAACGCCGACGCCTATTTCCATCGCGGTCAAATCTGGGAGCAACGCGGTCAGTCCCAACGCGCCCTGACCGATTTTACCCGAACCCTCCAACTCAAAAGCGATCGCGCCCTAGCTCGTTTGAAACGGGGATTGTTACGCGAGCGATTGGGGTTGCATCGGGGAGCCGTCACCGACTTACAACGCGCCGCCGCTGACTTTCGCGATCGCGGCAACATGGCAGCCTATCGGCAAACGCGCCAGTGGTTGCGACAACTGCAAGCCTCCGAATCGGCGATTGGATAGCCTCGATTATAGTGCAGTCGCGTAGGCGATCGTGCGATCGCGCCCTTGCTGTTTGGCTCGATACAGCGCCGCATCCGCCGCTTGAATCACCTCATCTGGCGTTTCGCCGTGATTGGGAAAGCACGCCACCCCCACCGAAACCGTAATGTTGTCGAGGATTTGACCGTCATACTCGATCCGCAATTGCTTGATTCCCCCACGCAACTGTTCGGCGCGGTGGGTCGTCACCTCTAAAGTCGCATCCGGAAGCACCAGCAAAAATTCCTCGCCCCCGTAGCGACACGCCACGTCCGACCCTCGAATATTATCCTGCAAATAAACGCTCAACGCCCGCAACACGCGATCGCCCGCCTCGTGACCGCAGGTATCGTTTAAAGCCTTGAATCGATCCACATCCAACATCACCACCCCCAGCATCGTCTGCTGGCGTTTGACCCGCTGCACCTCCCGTTCCAGAAATTCCGACAGGTAGCGCCGATTGAACAAGCTGGTGAGGGGATCGCGAATGCTCTGGTCGTGTAGGGTTTCGCGCAGTTTGATATTCGCCAGCGCTAGCGAAATTTGTTCGGTTACCGTCACGGCGAGTAACTGTTTGGCTTCGCTGAGATATCCGGGTTCGGGGGCACTCAAGTACAGCACCCCCAACGACTTTCCCTGCGCCATCAGGGGAATGCAACAAGATTCGGCGACCTGAGTGTAGATATGCTCGCACATCCAAGGTGAGATCCAATCGGCAACAAAGTGAGCCCGCTCTCGCAACAGCGCCCAGCATTGGTCGGGTTCGAACGTCGGCGGACTCGCGAGCTTATCGCCCCAAGTCGTGGTGGCTTCGAGTCGATTGCGATCGCGATCGAAAATATACAACGCACCGCTCGTTCCAGGAAATAACACCCCCATGGACGCCCCAATCGCCTTATACGCTTCCCGCACGTGCAAGCAAGCTTGTAAGAACTCGCTCATCTGCCCCAATTGGGTTAGCTCTAAATTGCGCTGTTCGAGTTCGTGAGTTTTTTGATAGAGTTCTTCTTGAGCTTGCTTGCGCTCTTCGATTTCCTTTAACGCGCGATCGCGCATTACCCGATAATCTTGAATGCGATGGGTCAGATCCGTCACGTCTTGCACCACAAACAGCGCGTAAAACCCATCATCCATCGCACTCGGCAGCGATGTCACCGTCGTATACTGCACCCGCAAATTGCCATTGGGCAACGGCGAGGGAATCAGGTGCTTGTGCAATTGCGACGAAAAAATTGTCGGCGGTCCCCCTTCAAAGATTTGCTGCAAGCGAGTGATATATCTCGACTGTTTAAAATGAGGAAAGCGATCGCCCAGATGCGTGCCAACAATGTCCTGGCTCGCAATTTTCGTCCAATCTTCCAAACATCGGTTCCAAAACAAAACGACAAAATCATCGCGCAGAACGCAAATACCGACCGGAATGCGTTCGAGGAGAGCGAATTGCCGCTCGATCTGTGCGATTTCATCGTTCATCAGACTTCATACTCTTGGGCGAGAGCAGCGAGTAACGTGTCAAAAGAACCAACTTTAAAAATCAGAATAATATTGCCTTCTACGTGCATCGTCTCAATCGAAAACTGAGTTTGAGCTAACAGAATTGTGGCATTGTTCGATTCTTTACCCGACTCTAATAACTGTTTTACCGTTCCTTCAATATACGTGGGCAGAGAATAGGTAAATCTTTGGTGTAACAAATTGGCGATCGAACCAATGACGCCGTTAATTGTAATATTTCCGACTTCAGTTAACGTACCAATTTTGACTGAATCGAGATCCAAGGTATCTATCTCCTCCTCCGTCAAAGTCGAAACCAGCTTGGACGCACTTTCGGTGGGGAATACCAGTTGCGCGTTGCCGTCAATCGAGCCTGTAAAGCCCAAGCGCACCGCCGAAATCGGATCTTGACCCAAACTATGTTCGAGCTGGTCGATGACTTCTAGGGGGCAAAGAACCCTAATATAGGGGACTTGCAAATGGATGTGGGCGTCGATTGTGGCATTGAGCACCGCCGCCGCGCGACCGACACCAATATTGATCGTTTCCTGCAAGATATCGAGTTGATAGAGCGTCAGAGTCATGACGAAGGATTGGGTTGGGCGTTGAGTGCTTTAGCAATTGCGACTTGCAGCGCGTTTTGGTTGGGCGGTTTGTTGACCACCGCCACCGCACCGAGTTCCATGCAGTGCTGGCGCGACGTTTCCTGAATGTCCGCCGTAATCACGATGACGGGAATGAACAGGCGTTGGGCGTTGAGTTGCTCGATGACTTCGATACCGCTAATCTCGGGCATGAGCAAATCGAGTAGAATGCAATCGGGCGATCGCTCGCGGGCTAAATTGAGTCCTTCGTATCCGTTGGTCGCCTCCAGGATCTGGTGACCTTGAGATTTTAAAATTTTGCCGAGCATCCGGCGGCTAAACAGGGCATCTTCCACGATCAAAATTAGTGCCATTCTTTCCTCTCGCGCGATCTGGCAGTTTCTGGCAAATTTCAATAGTAGTCAATTTTGACGCGATGTGTCTCTCTCGCGAGCAAGACAGCGCGATCGCCACTCTTATGGTAGCTCGATCGCTCGGGGGGCAGATCCTCCCTCGAAGCTGCCCCGCTCCAATGAAGCGTCCAGAACCCTCAGCCCGGTAACAACCATCCCGCCGTTTTAACCTCCTAAGAGAGCGACAACATCACTCCCGCGCTGTATGCACGGGATCGGCGTCGGGAGGAGGTTACACGTGTCCGGCTAGATGGCTCAACTGTTTCAGGTTGATCAAATACAGCGATTCGCGCGGTTCGTCGATTTCGATCCAGCCTTTGCTGTTGAGCTTGTCCAGAATCTTCGTCGCATCGTCCGAACTGATATCGGTCACGTCGGCGAGATCCTTGGAGGGAATATTGTAAATCTCGACCCCTTTCTCGGTTTTCTCGCCATAATTCTCCGCCAGCGATACCAGCGTATTGGCGAGTTTGACCGCTGGCGGTCGATTGCGCAGTTGAAAGCGAAAGTTAATATGGCGCAGTCGCCGTACCATCAACTGCAACATCCGATGGTGGAGTTGCGCGTCCTTAAACAAAGTTTGAATGAACCGCTGCGCCGAAACGCTCACCAGTTCCACCTTCGACATGGCAATCACGTCCGTCGAGCGAGGCGACTCGTCGAGAATTGCCATTTCTCCAAAGAAATCGCCCCGACCTAGGATTGCCAGGGTCACGGCATTTTCACCGGATAGGCGTCGCACCTTAACCCAACCGGACAATAGGAAGTAAACGGCATTTCCCCAGGCATCTTCCATTAAGACGGCGCGGTCGGGAGGGTATTCGTGTTCGACCGCCACGGAGAGCAGCCAGTCCAGGGTTTCTGGGTTGGCGGCGCTGAATAGGGGGAAAACCTCGCTAAATGCTTCGCTCTGCATGAAAAATATTCGGGATATCCAATCTGGATCGGGAATCACCTGCCGCTGGGACGCGGAGTCGGTCGCCAGCAACATCGAGAGTTCCTATACTCGATGATAAGGTGCTTCGATCTCAAGGTCGATACTTTCGTCCAGATTCCCCGCCTCTCAAGCTTCGTTCCAGATCGATTGAGGGACAAAACCTTCCCGGTGTCCGTGACGCCAGCCGTACCAATTGCATCCGACCAAACGCTGGCGACCTCTATCGGCGAAGCGAATGCGCTCTAAGCGCAGTTCCAGAAATTGCTCGTGGCGATAATTTTGCCATCCCAGGCGGCGATCGCGTTCCGGTTCGACTAAAGTGCGATCGAGCAGAAAAACGACCCCTTTCCTGGCGTAGCGGTAACCCAGTTGCAAAAATAGCTCGAGACTCCGATGGCTGTGGCGCGGCGAGGGCGCGGCGAGGGGTTTAGAGCAAAATGGCGGATTGCTAATGACCCAGTCAAAGCCACCCGTGGCCCGTTCGATCCATTTCCACGATTCGCGCAGGGTCATGTCGTAGTGAAAATCTGCCAGGCGATCGGGATCGATGTCGTTGGTCCAGACGGAAATCCCGTGGCGCGCATGGTTCAGCCCCTGGGCGATCGCGCCTCTGCCGCAGGCAGGATCTAAAATAACATCACCGCGTTCTAGCGGTAATCGTTGCAGTAGTTCGGCGGTTGCCCATTCGGGGGTGGGATAGCAACACGTCGGTCGCCGAGGTTGAATTTTTTTAATTTGTTCCATCGTCCCGTTCCTCTGGTCAGGTGGCTTTCCCCCCTAGAGGTAGGTCATTGAGGGGTCATTTCCCCCTACCAGTAACAGTTCGGGCGATAGAAGATCAATCTGGGGAGGATCGGGGGGGTTCGGACGAAGTTCCGGATACTTTTGCGATCTGCTGCAATAATAGTGACAAGGGTGCATTGTGTCATGATTACGGCTTTAATTCTATCGAGTCTTCCGCTCCAGCCTATGGTGGTTGCGCCAGCTTCTCACTGGGCGGAGCCGACGATTAACGAAACGCTAATCGCACGTGAATGCCGGGAAGTTAGCCGATGGTACGCCTGGACTCAATGCGGTGAATCGACATGTTGCAAACTGTACATAGCCTGTTCGGACGGAACAGTAGTGAGTCAAGTGGTGGACGCAGCCAACTGCTCGTAGAAACCCACCTGCTCAAAGTTACCCTGAAGCTGGTTTCAATTGTGCTACTGCTTGAAAGTGTTATGCCTCAACAACGATCGCCTGAAGCGCGACTGAACGAGATTCTGTACGAACAGCAGCGTTTGGTCCATCAGCTCCAAGAAGCACCCCCTGCACGGAAGTTACAACTCCAAGCAGAAATTGTTGCACTTTCAGAAGAGCAAGCACAATTGCTTCAGGAGGCTGGAAGCGTCAATTGCTTTATCTTCACCAGTTCTAGTACGCGAGGAACGGGTTGGATCGAAGAGGAACGCAATTGGGACGGATCGGTACGCCAGTATCGTTACGGATACTATCGAGACGGGAAAAGCAATCGTCGCTACCTCCCCAAGCGGTTGGTGGCTGACGTGCAGCGCATGATCGACTCGAAAGCCAATCCGAGCGCAATTCTGGAATTTCTCGATCGCGCCAGAGCGCAAAAACAGCAGCAAACCACGCGGGCATAGGTCGGATCCACCCCGATCGAAGGTCGCACTTGTCAAGCTTTGGCAAGTGTTCCATTCTCGTGTCCGTGCGGAGGACTCGACACTCGTGCGACAATGAACCCAGATAGCGTTCTAAGGTTCGATATGGCAGGCGCGTTTGCAGATAGCGGCGATTTTGCGAGTGCGAGTTGGACGGGATCCCAGGCGATCGCTCCATTTCGGCGATCGGACGGTCGCGGGGAACTGCTGGAGTTGGTACGGCGCTTGCAATCGGGTCAGCCACTGCGGCGCGATCGGGAACTGCGAGATCTGGCACGGGAGGCGTTGGGGGCATTGCAGGAGCGATCTGGCGAGGATGTGGCAGCGTGGGGCGATCGCTTGGTCGGTGATGTTGTCGGCGCGATCGATTAACCTTCATGTCGCCGAATGACCGTTCCTCGTGGGAGTATGCCACCCATCCCGACCAGTCTCCCGACCGCCAACGGTCGAAGGTGGATCGGTTACTCGATACGGTGGCGTTTGCCTCTCGGGTGTTTGAAGAGGTGTTGCGAATTCACCCGTATGCGAATGGGAACGGTCACGCGGCGCGATTTATCGTTTGGGCAATTTTAGGTCGCTACGGCTACTGGCCCGCTCGATTTCCGATCGATCCCCGTCCGCAAGGGAATTCTTATTACGATTGCCTCGTAAAATACCGCGATGGGGACACGCAACCGTTGGAACGCTATTTACTCGAATGTATTATTGGGTAAGCGAGCATTGATTAATATCTAGGATTTTTGAGTGCCAGTCTGCCTGTTTTTCTACGCAAATCTACTTAAAAAACGCGCGATCGCGATTGAAAACGCAGCGAATTATAAATTTGAACTTACCATAACATTGTTAAAAATTGTATAAAGCCTCGTTCAGTTCTGATTGATTTGAGGGAAAAGGGGCAACCTACAACTAAAGCCGCATCACTCTACTCGCCAATTCGCTACAGCAGAGTGCGGCTGAAACTCCCTCAATAACTTTGATAGAGGTTGCATCATGTTACGGAAAGCACTTGTGGGTTTAGGACTTGTAATGGGTTTGGGACTGGCTGCAATGCCTAGTGTGGCTCAAGCAGGGACTTGCGTTCGGGTCAGCGATCCCGATGGCTGGGTGAACGTTCGCGATCGCAGCAGTGG
>CAYQUF010000141.1:0-4253 GCA_964420595.1 uncultured bacterium | reverse complement strand
GCAAATCCAAACTCAACTCAAAACCACGCGATCGCTCCCTCGGTAATGCGATCGCCTTTTTTATTCGCCATTCAACGCATCCGGATCGATACCCCGTTCCCGTAACAATTGCGCCAAACGATCCGCACGCCGTTGCACTTCTTCTGCACGCCGTTGCACTTCTTCTGCACGCCGTTGCGCCTCATCCGCACGCTGCTGCGCCTCATCTGCACGTTGCTGCGCCTCATCCGCACGCTGGCGTTGCGCTTCTTCCGGTAACAACACCAAACTCCCATCGGGGTAATAAAACCGCAGCCAAGGAGCCGTTTCGCGATCGCACGTTCCTTCCCAAATTCCCAGCCAAAACCCCAATCGCTCGCACCACAACCAACCTCGCTCGTTCGGTTGAATTGGCTGATAGTGCAGCGTTCCGTCTAAATGCCATCCTTGTAGCGAATTAACCTCAAACGGGTCGTAAACGAAATAGTCTGGCGTGCGAAATATCTCGGCGTAAATCTCCTTTTTTACCCCCGTATCGATACTCGCTGTCGAAGAAGACATCAACTCGACAATGACGTCCGGATAGCGTCCGTTTTCCTCCCAAACCACCCAACCCTGACGCGATCTCGTTCCATCGACATTGAGGGTGACGAAGAAATCGGGACCTCGGAAATCTCGGTTGCGCGCCTGGGTGCGACTGTAGTAGACGAACATATTCCCGCTCGTGAAATAGTCATCGCGATCCGACCACGCTTGTTGGAGCGATCGAATCAGCAGATTCATCCCAATGCGGTGGCGGTTGCTTTCCAAGGGTTCTCCGTCATCGAAGATTAAATCCGTTGGCGGCGCGATCGCCTCCCAATCTAACTCGGTTTGGGGTGGCGATGCGGGTTGTGGAGTAACATTTGCCGACATGGTCGCACCTTATTCGTCTATTCTACAATTTAACGCAATCGAATTGAACCGGGGGCGATCGCCTTTTTTATTCGCCATTCAACTCATCCGGATCGATACCCCGTTCTCTTAACAATTGTGCCAAACGATCCGCACGCTGTTGCGCCGAATCCGCACGCTGGCGTTCGCGATTCGCCAATTCGTCTCCCGTTAGCAGCAAATTCCCATCGCGATCGCACCATCGCAACCACGTATCGGAATGACCCTCAAACGTTCCCTCCCACAACGTCAATCCCAAGTCGATTTGTTCCATCCAAAATGAATCCAAAGGCTGATAGCAAGTCCCGTCGCGTCGATAGACTTGCAAGACCGTCTCGCTCAAATATTGAAACGGATCGAAAACCGCGTAATACGCCACTCCAGCTCTCGCGTAATCGTCCAACTTGCTTCCCAATTCATTCTCGACCGTATTGGACACAATTTCAATTGCTACTTCCGGCGGTTTTCCCATCACCCAAACAAAATAAGAGCGATTTTGCTTTTCTCGCCAATCTGCGGGAGCTGTGACGTCGAAGCTAACCATAATATCGGGAACCAGAGGCGGTTGGTGCAGCGCGTAAAATAACCCGACATTGGCGGTGGCGAGAAATGGAACTTCTCGCGACAGGGAGGTGTAGATTGAATGAACTAAAAACCGCTGCTGTTTTTCCGAGAAAAGATTATCCACGGGAGTCTCGTCTTCTGTCGCGATGTGGCTGATATCGGGAGCCGGAACTTCGACCCACTCGCTGGTTTTAGATGGAGAAGTCGTCATGGTTAGATCCGCCAGAGCGATTTTATTTTATTGGACTAAGGTTTGCGTTGATTGGGATTATTAAACCTGCGATCGCGCTTTCTCTGGTTTTGCCAAATTATTTTAATTAGAATGTTTCGCGATACATAAAAACCTAAACCCCCTATGGAGTTCATCTAGCATCAAAATCGAACAGAACAATTCAACTTGTAGGGTGGGCATTATCGATCGGCGTTCTAGTTATTAAACCCAATTGATTTAATAATGCCCACCAGACTAACAACCCTCAATCACTAACCGCCAAACCCTTGACCGCGAGTTTGAGAAGGCAAACACAGACAATTTTCAATCTGCGATCGCAATTTTTCCACATCCAAATTTTGACCGATCAACACTAACTGATTGCTCGGTTCGCCTTTCCACTCGTCATCCTCAATCGTGAATCGCTTCCCGCTGAGGTGGAAAATGTGGCGGTCGGGACTTTCGTCAAACCAAAGAATTCCCTTGGCGCGGAAAACCGTAGACGGAAGTTGATTGTCGAGAAAATATTGAAACTTGCGAATATTGAACGGCTTATCGCTTTGGAACGACAAAGACACGAAACCATCGTTGTCTAAATGGTCGTGATGGTGGTGATGGTCGTGGTCGTGATGGTGGTCGTGATGGTGGTCGTGGTCGTGGTGATGGTGATGGTCGTGATGGTGATGGTGTTCGTGTGCTTCCTCCGCCGAATCGAAATACTTATCCGATTCAAACAAACCAACACTGAGAATCAGTGCAAGGGGAACTTGCGAGTGTTGCGTTCGCAGAATTCTCGCACCTTCCTTGATATCGCGAATCCGCACCTCCAGCGCGTCCACATCCGTCTCGTCCACCAAATCGGTCTTATTCAGCAGGATGATATCGCCGTAGCTAATCTGGCTGTACGCCGCTTGACTGTTAAACAGATCCAGGCTGAAATTCGCCGAATCGACCACAGTGACGATTGAATCGAGGCGAGTCAGATCGCGCAGTTCCGTTCCCAAAAATGTTAGCGCCACCGGGAGCGGATCGGCAACTCCCGTGGTTTCAACCACCAGATAGTCTACCTTTTCGGGACGCTCCAACACCCGATACACCGCTTCGAGCAAATCGTTGTTGATGGTGCAGCAGATACAGCCGTTGTTGAGCGCCACCATGTCGTCGCCGCTGGAGACGATGAGTTCGTTGTCGATTCCGATTTCGCCAAACTCGTTGACCAAAACGGCGGTCTTTAAGCCTTGCTGGTTGGTGAGAATGTGGTTGAGCAGGGTGGTTTTGCCACTCCCGAGAAATCCCGTAATAATGGTGACGGGCAAACCGTGTTTGGACGCATCCATGGTTGGATCGGAAGCAGCCTGAGTATTGATTGTTTGCATAATCTTGCTATCGAATACCGTCCGTGTTCGCGCTATGGGGCGATCTTCAATTTATCGTAGCTTCATCCCACCATTTCTGCCAATCCACGTAGGGGGAAAGGGTGTGAGCGTATTGCAGGTGAACTGCGAGGGAGGGGAGCGGCGAAAAACAGGGAACGTCGAGATAGGTCAGATTGATGGTATTGTTCTCGGTGATGCCGGGTCTGAGTCCGTATTGAGCAAATCCCATGTAGTTGTCCCAGTAGCGTTCTAAGATGGAGTGCGGCGTGACGAAGGTTCCGGTGGTCTGTCGTACGGTGCGCCAGTGGCGGTGGCTTCCGAGGAGGACGTGCGCGGGATAGGGTTGGCGGTAGCGGTCGGGATAGTCGCAGGGAAATAGAACGATGTCCCGTTGGAGTTGTTTTCGCAATTGGCGATCGCTTTCTACCAATTCTAAAATTGCATTGCGATCGTGTAAGTAATCGTCTTCGACGAAATAAATTAAACCGCGACAGTGTTGTCGGGCAAATTTGTAATTGGCTTGGAGGGAGGCGGCGTTTCCGGTACCTTCAAAGGTATGAAATGCGGTTTCGACGGGGGCGTGGTTGAGGAGTTGGCGAATTTTTTCCACGCAATCGGTATCGGAGCGATCGTCGATGACGGTGAGGCGAATTTTGGCGGAAGTGCTAGATCGAACGGCGCGATCGATGGATAAAATTAACGAATTCAAACATCGCAGCACTAGCTCTTGTTTGGGAACTTTGAGAAATCGCGGCTTTCCGGAAAAGGCAGCCACGCGCGAGCAACTTCTGAATAAAATATCAAAATCCATTTTTGGCGATCGCGCTTTGAGTGACAACTGGGCTTGAGAGTATTTTACTCCCGTTGGCGGGCATTGCCCACCGACCCATAGATTTTGCTTTAAAGATAACAAAAAATAGGATAGACATTTTGCCAATTTTGGAGTTTAATAGAAGTAGACCTCTACTCAATTAGAGTTTATGTGGGGGTAAATATGGATAGGGTTTATCGAGTCACTCGCTACTTGGGCTGGGCGTGGTTAATTATCATCGGCGGGTTGATGATAACACCTGGCGGGATAATGACTTGCACGGTCTGCACGCCGCCAATTGTGGTGCTACTGGGAATTGTGTCGCTGCTGTTAGGCGGTGTTGGCTTCGTCGGCGAACTCCGCGCTCCCAAACGCATGG
>CAYQUF010000140.1:0-12288 GCA_964420595.1 uncultured bacterium | reverse complement strand
CAAGTTGGGTCTGTGAATGAAGAATCCCCTCGCCACAAGGGCTGGGGAGTGTCAATCTATTCCACGATCGCGCGGCGTAGATTGGTGCCGAATAGCGTCGCACCGTCCAAATTCGCCCATTTCAAGTTAGCATCGGTGACATCGGCATGGCTGAGATCGGCGCGTTCGAGGGTGGCTCCGTGCAGTTCGGCGCGTTCGAGAGATGCCCCTTTGAGCGAGGCGCGATCGAGTAAGGCAATGCTGAGAAAGGCGCGGCTGAGATTGGCGTTGGCGAATGTGGCTCCGGTGCAATCGGCTCCCATCAAGTTGGCGTCGCTGAGATTGGCGCGATCCAGACTGGCGTCGGTGAAGCTCGATTGGATTAAGGTGGCGCGGGTCAGGTTGGCATTGGTGAGGCGAGTGTTGGAAAAGTCGGCCGAGATCGCGCTGCTGTGTTGCAAGTTTGCTTCACTCAGGTTAGCTCCCGCCAGTTGCGCGTCGTCTAAGTTTGCCCCTTCGAGGTTGGCACCTTGCAAGTTTGCCCCGTCGAGGTCTAACCCGGCGAGATCGGCGTCGCTTAAGTCGCATCTCGGACAGTTGTTGGTTTGCAGCAGTTGTTGGAGATGTTCAGGCGTAGCAGCACGAGCGGCGGTGGGAAGGAGAGCAAGGAGAACGGTGAGGGAGGCGATCGCGGCTTTCATGATTTAAACCCTAACGAATCTGCATTACTCTCACTGTCGCAGGAATGTCGCGCTGGCGGGACGGAGCGATCGCCACTTTTTCAAGAGTCCCTCGGTTGCCGATTTGGGATTTCACAAAAAGAATGCAAGTTGAGTTGATGCGGTAAGGTTATAAAATCTAGCAATATCGAGGCTGAGCGACCCAGAGATTATGCAGGGTTAGCGTGACAATTTCCTGACTTTTCCCTTCTTCCCCCTCGCGATCGCGCGGACAGTTGCCCAATTGGATCCTTCGCTGGGCTAACTCGCCGCCCGAGCAGTGGCAATGGGAAGCGTAAACCAGACCGTCGTGCCGTTTCCCGGATGGCTCTCGACGCCAATTTGTCCCCCGTGGGCGGCAATAATCTGACGGCAAAGATAGGAACCCAAGCCAATTCCCGTCAAATGCTGGCAGTGGCGTCCGCGAATGTAGAGCTTGAATAAGTTATCGCATTGTTGCGACGTCATCCCCACCCCCGTATCCCGAATGCGAATGCAGACCATCTCGCCGTCGAGGTGCGCCTCTAAGGTGAGGCTGACGCCAGGGGGATTGTGAACGAGGGCATTGCCGATACAATGTTCGAAGACGTGCTGCAACTTGCTCGGATCGGCAGCGATCGCGGGGAAGTCGGCGGGAATGAAATTGCGCAGTACCGCCTGATTCTGAACGATGGTCGGTTGCCAATGGGCGATCGCTTCCTCGACCAACCCTACCAACGACACGCGCTGGCACTGGAGCGACACGGGTTGCTCGGCGCTATCCAAATCTTGCGACAGGGCATCGATCAGCGTCAGTTGGCGTTTGGCACTTTGAATCATGCGCTCGATCGCCGATCGCGCTAGGGCAATACTCGTCCCCGATGGCGCAGGGGAGGCGGTCGAAACGCAACGATTCGCCGCATTCTGCAAAATCATTAACATTCCCATTAGCGAGGTGCGCAGGTCGTGAGAAATGCCTTGCAGAACCACGTCTTTGAGTCCGTACAGCTCTTTCACTTCCTGCATCTTCTCCCCTAACTGTGCCGTCTGTTTGGCAACTTGCCGTTCCAGGGCATTTCCCCGGGCGATCGCCTGACGGTACAATCGGGCTTGATGAATCGAAATCGTCACTTGCACCGCGAGCTGTTTCAATCCGTCGATTTCGTGCGGCTGCCAATGACGGGGGCGATCGCACTGGTGCAGCACCAACAGTCCAAACAACTGGTTATTCTGCATCAGCGGCACGGTTAGAGTGGCTTCGATCCCGTACAATTGGCAGTAATAGACTTGGCGGCACTCGCGCAATGCATCGAGTTGACTCGTATTGTCGATCGCGCGGATGCCATCGCCACAGCGGCTCGACGATTGATGCATCTCTCGAAACAAAAGCGGGTCGAGGCGATCTGAGACGATCGGCGATTGGCGCGATCCCACCGACTCGGCGACCACCGTCCCCGTCCCGTCAGCATTGAGACACGCGATATAAGCGCGATCGGCACCGAACAATTGTCGCACTTGGGTCACCGTTGTCTCGAAAATATCGTCCAACTCCCAAGGCTGTCGGATCCGCAACGCCGTTTCCAACAACGCGCGTCGGTAGGTTTCCACGCCATCGGCGTGCGACTCTAAGACCCCCGACTGATGCTGACTTTGCCGTGGCGCGATCGCCACAAGCCACCCCACAATGACGCTAAATAGGACAAATGCCTGCATGGCGATGAGATGCTCGTCCGAAGTCAGCTCGGCACCCCATCCGCTCCAGGCTGCCATTGTCCCGAGCATCAAACTGGCAACCCCGACCCCCAGGCGATCGAACCGCAACGCCGCCCAAACGACGAACGCCAGCGGCACGTAGGCGAAATCCAGAGAAGATGCCAACACCCACCCACTCGAGAGTGCCAATCCGCCAAAACAGCCGAGGAGTTCGGCAATCCGTTGCAAGGAGCGGCGGCGGAAAAGGGGGACTGAAGTGCTATTCCCCCTGCCAATTGTTAAAATTAACGGCGCGATCGCCATAATCCCGGTCGCATCGCCCAACCACAGCAAACTCCCGTGAGTGCCGATCTCCGCCAAATCGATTTTGCCAAACCACCATAACACCAACGGATCGATGCTCGAGTTCGCCAGTGGCGATAAAAATGCGGCAAATCCGACAAAATACGCCAGATCTCGCAGGCGTTGGAAGCTCGGATCGAAGTCGAGGCAGTTCAATAGAGCGATCGCCATTAATGCCGCGACCGTAGTGCCAATTGCAGCCACAATGACATCAAACCCCGACAGTCCCAGTCCTTGCAATAACAGCAAATCCCCCAGCCAAACGCCCGGTAACCAGCGAATCCCGCCCAACAGTAACGCCGCGATCGCGATTCCGGCGGGAAACCACACCGGCGAAGCATACTGCGCGTTTCCTTCCAATCCGCCTAACAGCAGCCAGCCGCTAGTAAAATAAGCCAGGGCGATCGCTGCAATTGCCCCGAACTCCGATCGCCAGGATTGGCGAGTGCGAGACTTTGACGGCAAACTCGATGCGTCGGAGCGCTGGTTGGGGGAAGTCAGTAAATGCTCCGAGGTTTGATAAGATTGACTTTCATTCACGAATAACACGTTCGATCGACCCATCGGCGACTCGATTTAATTCTTATTAACTAAAATTTTGCCCTACCTTGCCTTCCCCTATCCGGGTGAATCGATTTTCCTCAATGGAAGCGTTGGCTCGATCTGCGTTCGCAGGGGCGATCGCGAATGCGATATCTTGAGGGAGGATCGCCACAGCAGCACGGGCAATTTCGAGCCGCGTGCGCCAGCGATCGCCCAGTGCATAACTCTCCCGGTGAATTCGAGCGATTATGTCTTCTGTCCCCCCCCTCGACCGTCCGTCCTTAAAACCGTTACGATTGGTTATCGTCGAAGACGATCCGATGATGCAATTGGGCTTAGAACAAGCCCTGAGCGATTATCCTCAAATCGAAATTGTCGCTCAAGCCGAAGATGGCTATCGCGGCGTCGAGGTGACGTTAAGATTGCGTCCCGATTTGGTGGTGATGGATATTGGGTTGCCTCGCATGGACGGGATTGAAGCCACCAAGCAAATTAAAGCGCAATGTCCCGAGATTCACGTCGTGGTTTTAACGTCTCACACGCTGCAAACGGAAATTTTTGCCTCCCTCTCAAGCGGTGCGGATGCCTATTGCATCAAAGGAGCCAGTATCGATCGCCTGATCGCAGCAATTTCGGCGGCGCAAGATGGAGCGATTTATCTGGATCCGCAAATTGCTCGCTTGGCAATTGAAAATCTCAAACCGCCAACTCCCGATACCCCCGCAACGAATTTATCGCAGCGGGAATTGGAAGTGTTAAAACTCATGGTGGAAGGATACAGCAATCCCGAAATTGCGGCGCAACTCTATCTCAGTCCCAACACGATTAAAACGCACGTTCGCGGGATTATGAATAAGCTAGCCGTAGACGATCGCGTTCAGGCGGCGGTTGTAGCGTTGCGATCGGGGTTAGTTTAGCTCGGACGATTGGGGGCGATCGAAACCGATTTGAATCGAACTATCGAAATCGTAGGCGACTGAGGTAAACAGCAAAGCCGCGATCGCCAGAGCGGTAGTCGTCCAAATTTGAGCGTAACTTGCAGGTTGTTTTTGACTCATACAGTAAATGTTGTAAATTCTCAACTCCCAGATAGATGCACGTCTGCACGAATTTAATTCGCTCTCTCTAAGGTTATACTTAGCGAACGAAATTCTCCCGCCAACCGTCCCGAACGTCCCGTCTCATGGCAAATCGGACGGCAAACCGCCCGATCGCGAATTTAATCAAATTTTTAGATTTTCGGGTTGAAACTAGGGCGATCGCTCGTTAAGGTTTCGCTGCCAACACCTGCACGAGGGCACTTTGACCCGAGTGATACTTCCCTTCCACCACCTCTCGCTCGGTTTCGACCCCGCGTTGAAACGCTAACCCGGCTAACTCCGCTTTCAGGGCTTCGAGAGACATGGTGAGTTCTGCAATCGGCGGACCGCCGGTTCCGTACTGAAGCTGTTGGGACGTATAGGCTTCTAATACGAATACCCCGCCAGAACGCAATCCGTCAACCACTTGGCGGTGCAGGGGTTTGCGGATTTCGGGGGGAACGTGGGCAAAAATCGAGACGATCGCGTCCCAATGATGCGGCGTAATGGTATAGTCGGCGAGATCGGCTAAGGTAGTTTTGAGGGTCACCCCGCGATCGCGCGCCAGTCGCTGCGCCTTTTCCAAGCCCACCTCAGACGAGTCTACCGCCGTCACCTCGCAGCCGAGTTGTGCCAAATACACGGCATTTCGACCTTCTCCAGCCGCCAGACACAACACGCGACCTTTGGGAATGCGATCGACAACGCTGGCTAAAAAAACATTCGGCTCGGCGCCAAAAGCAAATTCTGCGGCACTGTAGCGTTGATTCCACATTTGCGGTCCGAGATTGGGTAGGCTGGCAGACATCGGCGTATTTGGTCGTCCTATAACGGTATTTTGCCCTTTAATGTTCTTCGTCGGCCGTTCGTTTTCGCTTCCTCCAGTTGGATGAATTGAAGTGAAAAAGTAGGGTTCGGAAACCCAACTCCGATATGTAGGGCAATTCACCTACCCTGCAATTTCAGGGGAAACGCTAAAGCGTTGACGACAAACGAGATGGAGTGGTGCGTTGCGGCGATTGATTTTACCCCATTTCGAGCGATTCTCGCCGCAACGACCTTCTACCTTTTTATTACGACTGTACCGATGTCTCCTCGGTGCGTTCGGAGTTGGTTAAGAACTGGAATGCCTTGACCGTGTAACTGGCACAAATGTAGGGCGAAGTTTCGTAAAACGATCGCCACGCCGCCGCCTTATCTTCATCATAGCGATCGCGTCGTTCTGGATGTTTGTCCAACCATGCCAACCGCACCGCGTGACCGATAAGCACGTCGAGGACGATATATTCTTCGACTTGCAACTCCGGATTGCGATCGCAAATAGCAGACAATTCCATCAACACCTCGATATAGAGCTGGCGGTATTCTGGCGACTGAATTTTATTGAGCAAATGTTCGACCCGCAGGGCAAAATTTTTCTCTCCCGGCGTCATTTCCGATAGCATTAACTCGCTATCGAGGCGATTGCGGCGTTCGAGTTTGTCGCCGACGATCAACCCCTTGCAATGGCTCAACAGTCGCCACACCCGCGCGTAAAAATCTGGGGGAACGCGACCGGCAGCTCCGTCGAGTTCTCGCTTGCGATACCAACTCTCGACCGAGGGCGTCATTTCCTCGAGTTCGGGCAATACCACCCAATCGATCGATTGTTTCGGTTGTTTGAGGTGCAGCAATTCTTGCTGTTGCAAGAGCTGATTCATGCCAGCATATCCCGCGATCGCTTGTCGCAAGCGGGTTTTGACCTCAAACGGACTCAAATGCATCAGTTGCTCGTACGCCTCGTCTTGGGTCAGGCTCATCTCGCTGGCGAGTTCGCTCGTCAGCAACACGATCAGGTGACCCACCCGCAACGTCAGCATTCCCTCGAACAGTTCCGGTTCCGCCTTAATCAGCAAGCCGAGATAGATCAGCACTTCCTGGGTCAAAACGCGATCGCGAATATCTTCCCGGCAAAAATGACAAATCTTATCTAAAATCTTGCCGTGGGGCATGGGACGGTTAATTAGCGATTCTTGCGTGTAGGACTTGCCCACCACAATTTGTTTTTGGCGCACCAGGATATCGGTGAGCGCATCCGACAACCCGATATCGACTTTGCTCAACAATCCCGCCGCATAGCGAACCACTGCCCATTCAATGTCGGGATTGGAAAATTGCAAGTCGAAGCGATCGCTCCTCGACGCTTTGGCATACACTTCGTCCAACAAATCGCTGACGGTAACCGGATAGTTCGGTCCGCCGAATCCTGTATCGAAATTCAACCCTTCCAACTCGATCAGGGCGTGCAGCAACTCGATTTGTTCGTACAGGTTTTCCGAGGCGCGCAAGCCATCGAGCAAGCGGGTCAGATCTGTTTCGCACTCGAGCGAAAACTCCTGGGTGTGGTCGAGCGGTTGTGTTTTATCGGGATGGTAGGGCAGGTAACACGGTCGGGGTTTGGTTTCCTTCACCGGCGAATCGGAAAAGCGGAACTCGTGCAGAAAATCGATCCGCTCCGTTCCCGCCGTCAGCATTAACTGATGCAGCGATTCCAATTTCACCGGCGTCCCGTTGCACCCGCCATCTTTTAACTCCTGCATCAGTTGCAGCAAGGCATCTCTTCCCGTTTCGAGCATTTGGTGCGTCAGCAGTAACACCATTGTCGGGCGACCGAGCTGACACCAATGGCGGTAAATATAGGCGAGTTCGCTTTGAATTTGAGACACCAAGAAATGGTAGTCGAGGGTGAAGTAAAATTCCTGGCGGTCTAAGAACGAAGGCAAAAACACCATCGTTTCGCCGCGAATTTGGAAAATACGCGAGGTGGTGAGGCTGCGCAAGCGGCGGATGGGACGACCGGACAGTCGCATTTGGTCGTTGCGTCCGATTTGGCGGTACGCCGCCGATAATTCTCGACTGTAGCGGACTTGAATTGGCTCGACCTGGGTGGGGGTTTGAGTGGCAACTCCATAGGTGGCGAGTTCGGCTTGCAAGTCCTCGTCTTCCGAGAGCAGGGCGATTTGCACCACCGGTTGGCGCAACTGACCCCGATGCAAGTGCCGTCCCAGGGGATCGAGATCGCCGAGGGCAATTAAACCGTCGTCGAGCATTTGTCCGAGCCAGTAGAGGCTTTGCGCCCACACCAGGGGAACGTTTTCGTTGGGTTCTCGAATTTGGCTGTGGGGGTTGGCGCGTTCGGCTTCGACGCGATCTTCGGGCACGTAGTACACTTCGGGTAACAGTTGCCAGCCGTCCCGTTCGATCGTGATGGTGTCGAGGTGTTGTTGGTATTCTTCGATCGCGTCACGATCGCCTCGGAACAAGCCATCGAGCAACAGATAGCTAAAAAACAGGGGCCATTCGCATTCGATATGCTCGAATTGTTTGAGTTCTTGCGGTTCGTAATGCAGGCGGCTGGTATCTTCTAAAACGGTTTGATGTCCGTCGCGTAAAAATCGCTTGCAGCCGTAGTGTCCTTGGAGCTTGTCGATAATTTTATTGCGGGTGCGATCGACCAATTCTTCATCTTCGATCGCGAAGGCGGGAAAGCCGATAATACTCAAGGTTGCCGCATCCACTTCCTTCGAACTCGACTCCCGAGGCAGCAGCGATTCCAGGGTAATCCGAGCGCGGGCAATTTCGTCCGGGAGGACGTGAACCACTGACGATTGAGAGCCGCGAACGCCAAACAAGTTAAACCCGTTCATTGCTTCGAGAGCGGCTTTTGCCATGCCAATGGAACTGGCATTGAGTTCGGGTTTGCCGTGGTTGATTTTATTGCCCCGCTCCCAAATGCCGTAGTCGGGGGTGCGATAGGTGCGACCGATGTAATACACCAGGTTTTGCACGAAGTTGACTTCGTCGGTGGTGTAGATAATTTGGAAGCCCGATGCCGTCATTTGCGCCAGCATCAGCAAGAACAGGGAGGTGGCATCGAGTTGCAGGTGTCCCCAGTCTTCGTCGCCGACGACCGTATCGCCGGTGTGGGTGTCGTATTTGGCGTGTAGAGAATCGCTGAGGGATTGGGTGCGTTTGAAACGCTCGACTTTCTTGGTTTGCCGCATCATGGCAAACAGCAAGCCCCGCATCAGTTTGATGACGCTGTGTTCGAGTTCGTAGCCCCGTCCGGTGGCGTCGTCTACCTTGCGGTACGCTAGTGCCAGTCCCCAAACCGCGAGGATGCTGTAAACGTTGTCGCGCACCCAGGCATCGGTGTAGTCGCCGTGGGCGTTAACGGCGGTACTGGCGGGGAGCAAGCCAGTGATGGGATTCTGGCGATCGAGAATCACCCCTTTAATTTTGTGGTAATACGCATCCAAACGGTCTTGGCGAGTGGGTTCGGGCGAGGGCTGGTACGGTTGGGCTTGGTAGGTGTTGCCGTTGGTGCGATTTGGGGTGGTTTTGGTCATTCACGTCTCCTGGTAAGGTCAGGATTTCAGTCAAAGCAATTTTGAGGTGAGTGCGGTTGTCCCTCGATTGAGGCAAGGGGAACCGACAACAGTGAGAGCGTACCCCGACAATCCAGACGATGCTGTAAGTCGCATTAGATCGCGCTAGAAATGGGAACGATTCCTAGGCTCAAACGTCTTTTCGGTTAGGATACGCCGTCCTTTGCAAGCGTTTCAAATTTGCCGAGGATTTGGGGTTCGCGTGTCGATTGTCCGTTGGATATCGCGACGATCTTCACCAAAACTTCATCCCCGAGCGCGACGATTTGCAAGTTTCTTTATTGTATCGAGTTTTTTTCCCGATACGGTGGCGAAAGTCACGGGAATTCTAATAGTGAAGAGGCGATTGACCGATTGCTTAGAGGATATCGCCATCACGATCGTTCTTCGCGCCTAGATTTCGATCTGAGGAGGCTCCTAAAATGTGCGTCCGCTACAACAACAATAATGCCCAATTCGTCAAAGTCGTTTATTCCAAGGCGATCGTTAACAGCAAGGTGGAACTCATCCCGCTAGAACTGTATGCTGACGGGACGGTCAAGCGCCGCAATTGGTAAACGCCAACTGGCTAGCGGGTGACTGGTGACTCCAAGCGATCGCCAACCGCTATAATTGCCTCGATAGACCAACCAGTCACGGGGCGATCGATCGTGGAGCAGTACGCGATTTCGGACCAACTCGAACGATTTCCAGTCTTGGGAGTGTCAGTGTGCCTGATTGAGAAATCCGGGCAAACGGCTGTCGATTCCTATATAGACTGGCTGTCAAGTCGCTTGCAGCAGAAACTCGGCACCCACGTGGTCACCCTCAATGCCGAAATGACGATGCAAGCCAGACAAGATCCCGACCTCGCCGAAACCATTCGCAACGCCGATTTAGTCATCCCCGACGGCTCGGGGGTGGTGCTGTATTTGAAATTATACGGGAAGCAGGTGCAGCGCTGTCCGGGGGTGGAATTATCTGAAGCACTCTTGCGACGACTCGCCCGCACGCAGACGGATACGTCGGTGTTTTTCTACGGTGGCGCGCCGGGGGTGGCAGCCAAAGCGCGCGATCGCCTACAACAAAAATATCCGGGATTGACCATTGCAGGGGTCGAACACGGCTACATCGATGCCGAGGGTCGGGAGCGTCTCAAACAAACCCTCTCGCAATTGCAACCCAGCCTGATTTACGTCGGATTGGGGGTTCCCCGTCAGGAGTTTTGGATTGCCCGTCACCGCCATCTGTGTCCGAATTCGATTTGGATCGGCGTGGGGGGCAGTTTCGATATTTGGGCGGGGGTGAAGGATCGCGCGCCCCAGTGGTTTTCGGACAATCACTTGGAATGGGCGTATCGCCTGTATCAGGAGCCTTGGCGGGCGCGGCGGATGCTGGCGTTGCCTCGGTTTGCGTGGCGGGCGTTAGTGGAGCGGGTGGGGAGATAGGGAGAAACGCACGCATCGTTACCCGACAAATCCAAAATGCTCCAATCCTTCTAAAATTCCCGCCGCACAGGCACTTTGGGCGAGATAGCGATTGGGACTGGGGTTGGCTTCGTGCCACTGGCGCAATTCGGGTTTGGCATTGCCGACGATAATGCCTCGGTTATCGGCGGTATCGAATAGGGTGATGTCGTTGCCCGAATCGCCGCAAGCCACGGTGCGATCGCCTTTGAAGCCCCAACGCCGTGCCATAAATTGCATCGCCAATCCCTTATTCCCTTGGGCGGGTAAGATGTCGAGATCTTGACCGCTGCTGTAGACTAACTTGACGTTCAATCCCCGCTGTTCGAGCATCGAGTCGAGTCTGGGAATTACTTCTGTGGCGATGGGTTCGTTGAGATAATAACTGACTTTAAACTGCCCTTGTTCGGATTCTGGTTGCGGGACTAAGTCAGAAAAATGCGCCGTTGTTGCCACCACTAGGTCGCGATCCCAGTCTTGGGATAGTTGTTCGACCCAATTCGGTTCGAGGGTATTGCTACCGTCGAGATAGATTTCCGTGCCGACCGACAAAATTAAAGCATCGGGTTCGAGCAGGGACTTTTCCACTTTCAATTGTTCGTAAAGGGTGCGCGATCGCCCGGTGGCATAAATAATTTTTGTCCCTTCACTCTGGCGAGACTGACTCAATTTATCCTTCAGGATTGCGAGTGCGGCATCATCGCCGACCAGGGTATTGTCGAGGTCGGTGACGAATAAAAATGGAGCCACGGCTATCCCCCTGTGCTTAGATTCGACCAGCGATTGACGGCAATGCGATCGATCGCTTGGCGTTATTGTTGCAATCTTCTCACGATCGTTTCGGCACGTCGAGCGTCTTGGGAGCGTCCCTGGCGATCGAACAGGGCGGCGGCTTTTTGCAGATCTTCAATTGCCTGTTCGCGATCGCCCAAGCGAGCGTAAGCCAACCCGCGATTTCCGTAGGCTTCGGGATAGTCGGTATTGTAGCGCAAGGCGCGGTTAAAGTCGGCGATCGCCTCTCGATGGTTGCCCGTCGCTCCCCGTGCGGCACCGCGATTTAAGTAAGCGGCGGCAAAGTCGGGTTGGAGTTCGATGGCGCGGGTGTAGTCTGCGATTGCCGTTTCCACGTTCCCCGAATCAAAGCGATCGATCGCGCGGTTGTAATAAGCATCGGCATCGTTGGGATTGAGGCGCAATGCTTCGGTATAATCGGCGATCGCCCCTTGTCGGTTTCCCAACTCCGATCGGGCGTTGCCTCGATTGACGTAAGCGGCGGCATAATCGGGTTTGAGTTCGATCGCGCGGGTATAATCTGCGATCGCGCGACGGTATTCGCCCAATTCTGCCAGGGCACTACCGCGATTGTAGTAGGCGGCGGCGAGTTCCGGTTGCGTTTCGATCGCCTGAGTAAACGCCTCGACTGCCCCTTGATAGTCGCCGTCGTTCATCCGAGCGACTCCTTGACTGAAAGGTTGCTCGGCGTTGTCCTGTTGACCCAGGGGAGATTCGACGGTTTGCGATCGCGCGATTTCGGGAACTCCCGCTAGGGTCGCGATCGTGATTGCAACGGCAATAGAGGTGCTGAGGTGTTTCATGGCGAACGAACAGACAATTAGAAGTGAGAGGATCGCTCGATAAAGCGAAGACATTGCAGTCGCACCAGGCGCGCTGCTTCAGTTGCCTTTGCTCATTTTACCGTTCGAATTGCCCGGTGAGGGACATCGAGTCCAATCATTTGATTCGGGGAGCGATCGCCCGTTTCGGCAATCCCATAACTTTCCCGAAACCTAGGGACAGTTCGAGCCGTAATTTTTGCACCGTCGATTTTCCATTCTATTGGAGAAAACAGCGAGCGATCGCCGGCTCGATCCGACAATGGTCTAAGTCTTTCCAAGATTGATGAGGTACACTCTCTGTTGCCTGTTGCTTTCCTCCACCGAGGTATACTGCACGTGACTAATCACTTCGCACTTCATCCCACCCCAACCGTAGGGTGGGAATTGCCGCTCGATTGACCCTAGAGCCGATCCCTGGAAACTCGCAATGCCTTCGCACTTCATCC
>CAYQUF010000139.1:0-12553 GCA_964420595.1 uncultured bacterium | reverse complement strand
CGACGCTGGTGGGTTTGAAGGCGTTGACTTCGCGCCCTTTTGCCTTTGCCGTTTTTCGGTTTGCGGCGACTCGCGCACAGGCCCGAACCGCAAGATTGGCACTCAGTCCGAAGGATTCTCGCAGTTGCCGATAGACCAACGACTGAATTGTTGTTTTGCTGGACACAGCCGGACGAACGACAGAGTTTGTAAGGTTACAGGCTGCGGCAAATGCTTGTGCAACTCGCAAGAGGGCGGCACTTTGCTCGGCGGTGGCCTTTAACTGGCAAACGACAGTCAGGATTTGTTCCATGCGATAATTTTACTATTATTTGAGGGTTGCCGCGCAAGTCTTAAAGTTGCTGTCCCGGCATTCCTCTCGCGCTTCAATCAGAGATTAGAAGCGGAGCATCCTGCCAGGGTTTGGTGAAATGGCATAATCTCCCGCGTGACCCATCTTGTGCCATGCTACCTCAGTGCCTCTCTCCAACCCCGCCTTTCCCATGAGCGATGACCTCCAACTGTTAGTCCTCGACATCGACGGGACGATCGCCGGACGATCCAACCAAATTAGCGCAACCGTACTCAAAGCTATTCAATCGGCGCGAGATAAAGGAATTCGGGTCGCGATCGCCACGGGTCGAATGTACTGCTCGGCGTTACGCTTTCACCGCGAAGTTGGCTCCGATTTGCCCCTAATTGCCTATCAAGGCGCGTGGATTCAAGATCCCGACACCGATCGCCTCCACCACCATTTACCCGTGGATCCGCAAACCGCCCACCAACTCCTCGATTATTTCGAGCAACCCGAACTGCGATCGCGCCTCTCGGTTCACTGCTACATCGGCGATCGCCTCTACGTGCGCCACCTCTCAGACGAAACCCGCTTGTACGCCCAACGCGCCGACATCGACCCCATCCCCGTCGGCGACCTGCGCCAAGTCCTGCATCGCGAACCGACAAAAGTCCTGGCTCTCAGCCACGATACCGACTTAATCGATCGCCTGTTCGGGACTCTGCGCCAGAATTACACCCCCGCCGAACTCTACATCACCAAATCCGTCGCCACGTTTTTCGAGGCGACCAACCCGTTTGTCAGCAAAGGGGAAGCGGTACGCTACCTCGCCGAAGACTTACTCGGGATTGGCGCAAACAACGTTATGGCAATTGGCGATAATTTTAACGACCTAGAGGCGATCGAATACGCGGGAACGGGCGTGGCGATGGGAAACGCTCCCGACGAAGTCAAAGCCGTGGCACAGTGGGTCGCGCCAGATGTAGAGAATGACGGCGTCGCCGCAGCAATCGAAGAATTTGTGCTGTGAGATCAGAAAGGGCACCGACGACTGGCCGTGTTTCGTCTCGGTGCCCTTACTGGTTCGCTCCTCACACTGCTTTTAATATAGCGGAGTTTTGAGTATTTGTCACCCCCTACATTGTTAAAGCTTTATTAACTCCCTTAAAGTTCCTCTGGCGCGGGTTTTGACAGTTTTGCTTCCAATAGCAGCCGCAGAATAGCTTGCACGGTTAAACTCAATCCCAGGCGCGATCGCCCAATTTGTGGGGTCTGGGCAGCGACACTCCCAAAAATACAGCATTGACGGTCAAAATTCAGGAAAGTTTGACTCAGGGCGCGGGCGAGTTTGTCCCAATTGCCCCGATCGCAGGCGATGGCGTCGGTCGTGTCGGCGATTTGGGCGATTAAGGCGCGTTCGGCAGGATGTCCGTTCCCCGCCAGCCAGGGAATCGGCTCGACAAAGTGCCACAGCGCCCAGTTCGTATTGCGGTCGGTGGGAACCAGGCAAATTAACCCTTCGCGATCGCCCAGGCGCAACAGCGAACAGCACCGAGCATGGGCGTATTGTACCGGAAAGGCAGATGCAGGGGAATCCCGGGTCGGCAGGGTGAGAACGGGCATTTCGACCAATTGCTGCAACCACGCCGCGATCGCGCCCTCGCTGGGCGTTAACTGCAACCATCCCGGCGACACCACTTCAATCTCGATATCCGACGCTAGCGCCCTCCAACGCCGGGCAATGCGTTCGGCAAGGTCGATCGCCTGACACTGCCAGGGTTTGGCGAATTTTAGAGCGATCGCGCAGCGATATAAAATCCGTTCCGTTTCGTTAGTGCGCTTCAGCGGAATGTCCTGCGGTGCGACGGGGGGGACTTCCCTCGGACGTTCCAGCGTGCTGGCAATTTCGTGCAACCGATCTCTCAGTTGGCATTCGAGGGCGCTGCGTTCGGGCATAATCGCGAAGTAGAGATTGCCGGGGATCGGCACCCCAGCCCTTGACATTTCAGCCGCAGTTTGTCAAGACAACAGAGTGAGGCTAAGTTTTCCATTATCCCTCCCCGTGACATCCTCGATCCTTCGGGAACGGGAGACGCTTCGCGAAACTGGCTTAGCCGAACGGTGTTTTATGGGTTGGCTCGGACTTGCCATGGGTATAACTTCTCCCCCTCCAGACCCAGCGCGATCGCTTTGCCCTTGGCAGCAGATTTTAGACTGGGCTGAGGAACACTATCGCACCCGATCGTTCGCAAAAGACGAAAAGATTCCCACCCGCGCGGGATTGGTCTATCTCGTCCATCGAGGTGCCGTCCGGCTGACCGGCTCCGCTTGCATCCCCCCAACGCCGCTAGACCCCTCTTCCGGCGAGGAGCAATTACTCGGTTTCGTCGCCGCCGGTCAACCCTTCGAACTCGTGGAGCGATCGCTATTCGAGCTTCGCAGTTACGCCCACCTCGATCGCACCCTGGTCGTCTGGATGTACTGGCACGATTTGGAGAATTGGTCGCATTTGCGCGATCGCGTCCTAGAAGCCTTCCGCCTCCAACACCAACGCCGACTCCTGTGGCTGGCGATTCTGGGACAGCGACGCACGATCGATCGCCTGTTGGGATTTTTCACCCTACTGGTCGAAGAATTCGGGCAACCCTGCACCCTCCCGTCCGAATCGAAGACCCCTTCGGAATTCGGTTGCTGTTTGCCTTGGTCGCTCACCCACGCTCAAATTAGCAGCGCCATCGGTTCGACGCGGGTGACCGTGACCCGGTTAATGGGTCAGTTGCGATCGCGAGGTTCGATTTACGTCAGAGACGATAATTTAATTTGTTTGCCCCTGAACGAACAGGGCAGCCTCTCCCCGTATCTGAACCTTGACAACTTGCACTGCGATTAAACCAAATGCGAGACAATTTTGTAAATTAACCGGAATAACGCCGTCACCGCGATCGCCCCTAACGCCGCCAATCCCGCCGCGCCAGAATCGATAAAATTAAAACGAGAGACAACATCCCGCGCGCCCATCGCTAAGCTAAATCCTTACCCGAGCGCTCTGGGGAATTCTCGCCCCAATTTTAACTCCCCGCCGAATTCTGAGTCGCCGGTTTCACAATTTCCGACTCGATCGGCGGCGGTTCGATTAATTCTGGCTTTAACTCTTGGGTGGCAAATTCCGGCAATATTTCTCGAATAAACGCTTCGGCTGCCTTCGACCGATAGCGGTTGGGATTGTAAATTACCGAGAGCATCCGCTTGACCACCACCCCGTCAATCGTCGCTCGATGCAGCATTCCGGCTTGCAATTCTTTTTCAATCGCCGAAATCGACACGAACGCCGCCCCCAACCCCGACTGAACCGCATTTTTAATCGCCTCGATCGAATTGAGTTCCATCTCCAACTTGAGACGGCGGGTATCGATGTCGCAACGGGAGAGGACTTGATCGATCACCTTGCGAATCGTCGATTGAGAATCGAGGGCAATAAAATTGAGCTTGTAGAGATCTTCCTTTTGGATCGCATCCACCTGCACTAGAGAATGGGACGGCGGCAAAATCAACGCCAGTTCGTCCTCGGCGTAGGATACGATTTCGAGCGATTCTTGCAATTCCGTCGGAATTTCGCCCCCGACAATCGCCAAATCCACCTGACCGTTAGCCACGCTCCACGACGTCCGGCGAGTCGAGTGAACGTGCAGTTGAACCGCCACGTCAGGATAGCGCTGTCGGAACGTCCCGAGCATTCGCGGGAGCAAATACGTCCCAGTGGTCTGAGACGCCCCCACGATCAGCGTTCCGCCTTGGAGATTTTGCAAATCCTCGATCGCCCGACAGGTTTCCTGACAGAGGGTGAGAATTTTTTCGCCATAACCGAGCAATAGGTGACCGGCTTCGGTCAGTTGCGCTCGCCGTCCCCCTCGGTCGAACAGCGGCACGTCTAACTGTCGTTCTAAATTTTGTACTTGTAGGCTCACCGCCGGTTGAGACACGTACAGGCTATCCGCCGCGCGTTTAAAACTGCCCTCAGCCGCGATCGCCTTGAGGATGCGTAACTGATCGAGTGTGAAAGGAACGTCAGACATAGGATTTTAACCAGAAAAAGAAAAGAAGCGAGGATGCGCATTCAACTCGACGAGAGATAAGGATTCCCCCACCGTCGCGAGACTCGCAGATGGGTTGCCTCAGAGACTTCACTCGCCGAGCCGCAAGTCGCCTGACTTCAACAGTCCGATCGAAGTGCTTGCCAACGCACTTGATGGTATTTAAGAATTTTATCAATGCCTTGTACCAAGACGATCCCCTCGACCCGAGATCGACGCGAATTGCCAGGTCGCCCGATCGCCGCGATCGCGCGCCGATCCCCCTCCCGTCGGTCGAGTTTGAGGCGATCGCGCCCTATTTTTGGTTTTTAAAATGGCACGCATGACCTTAGCATAATCACGGAGGCGATCGCCAAGACTCCTCCGCCAACCTTGTAGGGAGAATCCCCTTCTGGTAAAATTGACGGCAACAAGTAGTATTAAATACTTACTAGCAAGCTACGGCAGGGCAGTCAGGCTCGAGTTTTGGAGAAACGATTCGCGTCTCAATTTCCGATGAGATCGGTCGATTCATGGCAGGGGGAAAGCCCTCGAAGTTGCAGAATCGAACTCTTAGAACGGCGAGACTCGTAGTACCCTATAACGTAGTTATCCTCTATTTTCTAATAGAGGCTACCGAGTTGTTCGCCTGCGGGCGAGATTGAACCCGCGCCCACTCGTGCGGGGACAATTTTGAGGGCTACAAAAGAATTTGTACCCCGACCCGAGCCACGTTGTCTTGCCGAAGAGGGTGACTGAAAAGGCTGCTCTCTTCAGCTAGCTCGGAAATAGTAGTAGTTAGTAAACAAGTCTTTTTCGTTTAGATAGAGGGAACCTATGACCAGTAAGCCGGATCGCGTGGTTTTAATTGGCGTTGCCGGGGATTCCGGATGTGGTAAATCGACTTTTCTGCGCCGACTCTCCGATGTGTTTGGTTCGGAATTGATGACTGTGATTTGTTTGGACGACTATCACAGTCTCGACCGCAAGCAACGCAAAGCACAGGGGGTAACGGCACTCGACCCGAGAGCCAATAACTTCGACCTCATGTACGAGCAAGTTAAAGCGCTCAAGGAAGGTCGAGCAATTGATAAGCCGATCTACAACCACGAAACCGGCGAACTCGATCCTCCAGAACGCATCGAGCCGTCCGAGATTGTCGTGATTGAAGGTCTGCATCCGTTTCATGACGAACGGGTGCGATCGCTGATCGACTTTGGCGTCTATCTCGACTTGAGCAACGAGGTGAAAGTCGCTTGGAAAGTCCAGCGCGACATGGCCGAACGGGGTCATCGATACGAGGACGTACTGGCCTCGATCGAATCGCGCCGACCGGACTTCGAAGCGTACATCGACCCGCAAAAACAACACGCTGACGTGACCGTCGAAATTCTACCGACGCAGCTAGTCGATAACGACAAAGAACACAAAATCCTGCGGGTGCGCATGATTCAGCGCTACTCCACCGAAGGCATCCAGCCGACCTATCTGTTTGACGAAGGTTCGACGATTTACTGGACGCCCTGCGGTCGCAAGTTGACCTGTCCGTATCCGGGACTGAAAATGTTCTACGGTCCCGATAGTTACTACGGTCACGAGGTTTCGATCCTCGAGATGGACGGTCGCTTCGATAACCTCGACGAGATGATCTACGTCGAAGGTCACCTGAGCAACACGTACACCAAATACTACGGGGAACTGACCCACTTGCTGCGCGAGCACCAAGACTATCCCGGTGCCAAAGACGGATCGGGACTGTTCCAACTCTTGGTAGGCTTGCAAATGCGATCGGTTTACGAACAGATTATGGCTGGCGAAACCAAAGTTCCTGCCAAAGTGTAAGGGTTAACCATCGTATGGCGCTTCAGTGGGGGTGGTTTTGCAAGACCTCCCCCACTCGCGTTTTTATGCCCGTTCGGTCAGGGTCGAGCGGCGGGGCTTAACTCAGAACCCAATGAGCTAGGGCGCGCACGCCGTATCCCGTTGCGCCTTCGTTGTTGTAACCGCTGGCTTTTTCCGCCCAAACCGGTCCGGCGATGTCTAAATGCGCCCACGGAGTGTCGCGCACGAACTGCTTCAGAAACAGCGCTGCCGTAATCGCGCCGCCGGGACGGGGACCGGTATTTTTCATATCGGCGATCGCGGATTTCATCCCTTCAAAATATTTTTCCTCCAGGGGCATCTGCCACATTTTCTCGCCCGCTTGCTCCGCTGCTGCCAATAATTGCCGGGCGAGGTCGTCGTCGGGACTCCACAATCCGGCGATATCGTTGCCCAGCGCCACCATGCACGCCCCGGTCAGCGTGGCGAGATCCACCATGGCATCGACTTCGAGCTGTTCGGCAAATACCAGGGCATCGGCGAGGGTCAAGCGCCCTTCTGCGTCGGTGTTGTTCACTTCGATGGTTTTGCCGTTGGACGCTTTGAGGATATCTCCCGGACGCATGGCGTGACCGCTGATCATGTTTTCGGTGATGGCGGTAATAAAATGGACTTCCACGTCCGGTTGCAATTGCGCGATCGCTTTGGCTGTCCCCAGCGTCGTTGCCGCACCGCCCATATCCATTTTCATGGTTTCGATGCCGCTACCAGACGGTTTCAGGTTCAATCCGCCCGAATCGAAGGTTAACCCCTTGCCGATAATCGCCAGTTTCCGACGGGGCGACCCTTGCGGCTTGTAGGTCATGTGGACGAACTTCGGCGGCAGGTCCGAAGCGGCGGCAACCCCGAGAAACGCGCCCATACCCCGTTTTTCGCACTCGTCGCGCTCTAAAATTTCGATATCCATGCCGTATTCGGACGCCATCGCCTGCGCCAGTTCCGCCAGGGTAATCGGCGTAATTTCATTAGCCGGTGCTGCCACCAATTCTCGCGCTAGAATCGTGCCGGAACAAATTTGGCGGGCGCGGGTGACGGCAGCCTCTTGACCGCTCAAGCCCAACAGGTCGGCGCGTTCGAGGACGGCACCTTTCTCTTCGGGATCGGATTTGAACCGATTGTCCTGGTGCAATGCCAGTTCGATGCCTTCGACAATGGCTTCGGTGGTGGCGGCTCGATCGTCGTTCCAAACTGGCAGGCTGATGCCGAGGGTTTTGATTTTCTGCTGTTTTGCCAATCGGGCGATCGCGGCGGCGGCTTGGCGGATATCCTCTAACTTGAAGGCATCCCTCGCCCCCAAACCGACCAAGAAAATTTTGCGAATCGGCGCGTTGGCACCAACCCGAGTGGCTTCGCTGCTGCCCGCTTTGCCTTTAAACTCGGTTTCTTCGACCAGTTCGGCAATGGTTCCCGACAGGGCGCGATCCAGTTCGGCTAAATCGCCCGTCAGTTCCACCGCATCTTCAAAAAATCCAATTGCTAGGGCATCTCCCGTCCAGTTGGCGCGGGGCGTATCGATTCCTCGAAATTCCATGATTTTCGCGTTACCTACTCTCTATCTCGATTATCGGGATCGTTCGGATCGACAATCGCATAACGTAGCAATGCAGTTGGGAGGTGTAGTTCAGGGTCAGCATGGCTATAGTTTCCCACAAACAGGGAGCGGTGGGAAATGCTGGCTTTGGGGCATCGAACCCCACTCAGCTAGGGGCGAGACTCCATGGATCCCGACACCGATCCCGTGCAGACAGCGCGGGACTGACGTTCTTCGCACTCTTAGGAGTGAAAGGAGAACATTCTCGATAGACTATGTCGCACAATAGAAAAGCGAGTGCCCTCCTCGATCGGTAACCATTCATGCTCAAGCAACGCAAAACCCAACTTTGGCTGGCAGGGGCAGGATTGTGCGTCCTGCTGGCTGGTGCTGCCGTTCCCGCCGTCCGGCAATCGGGATGGATCGGACAGCGCGAACTCTTGGCGACCCCCGAAAGCGATTCGGCTGTTTTTGCCCTCGCCTTACGCTCTGACGATCGACGCACCGACGCCCTGCAAGAACTTGCCAATCGAGGTAAGTCCGGCGATCGCCTGCGCGCCCGCTATTTGCTCGCCAGCGACGCGATCGCCCGAGGGGAGGGTCAAACCGCCCTTCAGTGGCTCAAAGGCTTAGAAAAGGACTATCAGGTCTTAGCGCCCCATATCCGGCGCGATCGCGCCCGAGCTTACGAACTCGCCGGACAGCCGGATAAAGCCCGCGCCACCTGGCAAACTCTCCTGGATCGCCATCCCGACGACCCCGTTGCCGCCGATGCCCTCTATGCCCTCGGTGAAGCGGATGCGCAATCTTGGGACGAGGCGATCGCTCGCTTTCCCACCCATCCCCGCAGTGCCGAGATCGCCCGACGTCGCTTGCAGCAAAACCCCGATGCTGCCGAAACCCAAGCGTTGCTGTTAGTGCTGGCGCGTCACCTGTACCTGAACGACATTACCGAGATTTTAGATCGCTTGGTCGCCACCTCCGGCGATCGCCTGACGCCCGAAGATTGGGAAATCGTCGGTTTCGGCTATTGGGAAAAACTCGACTACGGCAAAGCGGGCAAAGCCTACGCCAAAGCCCCCGCAACCCCGCGTAATGCCTACCGTGCCGCCCGAGGGCTGCAACTGGGCGGAAAACGGGACGCCGCCCGCCAAGCTTACCGACGCCTCGCCCGCGAATTTCCCGACGCCGAAGAAACGGGTTTGGGACTGATTCGACTGTCGCAAATCGTCGAAAACGACGAAGCGCTGCCCTATCTCGATCGCGTCATTCAAAATTTTCCCGATCGCGCCGCCGAAGCGTTGGTGGAAAAATCCCAAGTCCTCGCAGCCAAGGGCAGCAGCGAATCGGCTGCCCAAGCCCGCAAATCCGTCTTAACCCAATACGGCGATTCCGAAGCCGCCGCCGAACTGCGCTGGAAAGCCGCCCGACGCTACGCCGAACGGGGTCAGTACGAGCAAGCCTGGCAGTGGGCAGAGCGAATTACCGCCGAAAATCCCGACAGCGACTATGCCCCCGAAGCCGCCTTTTGGATCGGCAAGTGGGCGCAGCAGCTGGGTCGGTCGGAAGAAGCCCGTCAAGCCTTTGAAGCGGTATTGCGCCGCTATCGCGAATCCTATTACGCCTGGCGGTCTGCCGTTGCCCTGGGCTGGGATGTCGGGAATTTTAACACCGTGCGCTACCTCAACCCCGAAGCCGTGCGACCGGAAACGCGACCCCTCCCTCCGGCGGGGTCGGATGCCCTGAAGGAACTGTATCGACTCGGGCGCGATCGCCAAGCTTGGGAACGCTGGCAAGTGGAATTCGACGCGCCGATGGATCCCACGGTCGCCCAGCAATTTACCGATGGGTTAATGCGATTGGGGGTCGGGGATAATCTAGACGGCATCTTCATGGTGTCTTCCCTGGCGTGGCGCGACGATCCCGAGGAAAAGGCACAATACCAAGCCTTGAAGCAGCAGTCGGCGTACTGGCACGCCCTGTATCCGTTTCCCTACCTCGACCCGATCGTGCGGTGGTCGCGACAGCGGCAGCTCAATGCCATGCTCGTGACGGCGTTGATTCGCCAAGAATCGCGGTTTATGCCTTCGATTCGCTCGGCGGTCGGCGCGACCGGATTGATGCAGGTGATGCCGGAAACGGGAGACTGGATTGCTTCGAAACTCGACCCCTCCGATCGCGACTTCGATTTAGACAACCCCGAAGACAATATCAAATTCGGCACCTGGTACCTCGATTACACCCACCGGGAATACAACAATAACTCCATGTTGGCGATCGCCAGCTACAACGCCGGACCGGGGAACGTCGCCGATTGGTTGGATCGGTTCGGACTCTCGGATCCCGACGAATTCGTCGAGAAAATTCCCTTCCCCGAAACGCGCGGTTACGTCAAATCCGTCTTTGGCAATTATTGGAATTACTTGCGGCTGTACGATCCTCAGATCGGCGATCGCTTGGAACAATATTTAGCGGCGCGCTCAGAATAACCGCGCGATCGATTCGGGGAATTTACGGAAGCCAGAATAGACTCTTGCTGATTAAAATAGCTCTATATCTATAGATATCGCGGCAATATGGTTTCCGAGTCTCCGGGGCGCGCCCAACTCAGCCAACAACTGGCAACCTTAAGTCAGACGCAAGCGACGGGCAAATTGGTGTTGAACCAAGGCGATCGTCGCTGGCAATTTTATTTCATTCTCGGACAACTCATTTACGCCATTGACGACCGGCATCGGGTTCGACGGTGGCATCGAGCGTGGAATCAATACTGCCGTCACTTTCAATTCGACGCCAAACAGGTGTCGGAAGCGAACCTGTGGGAGTACAAGCTCTTGCAACAAGGCGTCAGTCAGTCGCAACTGAGCGCCCAGCACGCCAAAGCCGCGATCGCTGCGGTGGTCAAAGAAGTCCTATTTGCCGCCTTTGCCCATCCCGACGCCACCAGTCGCTGGCTCCCCTCGCGCCAATCGTTCGATACCAGCCAACTGCCCTCCCTCGTGCTATCGCCCCCAGAATTCGATCGGGCGATCGAGCAAACGCAGCAAATGTGGCAGCAATGGCAAAGCATGGGTCTGAGCTATCTCAGTCCCGATTTCGCCCCCATCTGGCAAACCTCTGCCAACCATCGCGTCAGTCCCGACTCGGTCCTCAAACTCAACAAAATTTTTAACGGGCAAAATACCCTGTGGGATATCGCCATCAAGCGCAAGCAATCGGTCCTCGAAACCACGCGCACCCTGCACCATTTCGTGCAGCAAAAAACCATTGCCATGCGCCAAGTCCCCGATTTGCCCTCTCCCAACGAACAATTGCGCTTGGTATCGATGGCAGTGACCCCCTCGAAACCGCTGATTGCCTGCATCGACGATAGCGTGGTCACGGGCAAAACCCTCGAAACGATTTTATCGCCTGCCGGATATCGCATCCTCAACATTCAAGATCCGCTCCGGCAAATGTCCGAACTCGTCGAGCGCCAACCCGCGCTGATTTTTCTCGATTTAATGATGCCCGATGCCGATGGATTTGCCCTGTGCAGCTTTTTGCGCCAGACAGCAAGCTTTCGCGAGGTGCCGATTATTATCCTCACCAGTCACGATGGCATGGTCGAGCGGGTGCGGGCAAATCTTAAGGGCGCAACTGACTTTTTGTGCAAACCGCCGCAACCGGATAAGTTGCTGCAACTCTTGGAAAAATACTTGCCCGTGGAACCCTCGCCCCTCTTTCCCATCGCTTCGCCGGCAATGGCATGAGGATCGCCGCAAAGATCCATCGCGGCAAAGATACAATGGGGAAGAACTTACGCGACACCCTCGATTTCGCCCATGACGACGCCCCCCGAATTGGAGACGAATTCCAAACTCGACTCGGAAAACGCGCAAGTCGATGCTCCCGACCCCGGCGCTGACGATTTGCCCGACGACGTAGAAATGCCGCTGTTCGACCACCTCGAAGAGTTGCGACAGCGAATTTTCTATGCCCTGATCGCCACGGTAATCGGGATTGTCGGCTGTTTCATTTTTGTCAAACCTATTGTCGAATTGCTCGAAATTCCCGGACAGGGGGTTAAGTTTTTGCAGCTCTCGCCGGGCGAGTACTTTTTTGTCACGCTGAAAGTGGCAGGCTACAGCGGTTTGTTGGTGGCGAGTCCTTACATTCTCTATCAGATTATTAAATTCGTTCTGCCGGGGTTGACCCGCCGCGAACGTCGCTTGCTCGGTCCGGTCGTATTGGGGTCGAGCGTGTTGTTTGGGGCTGGAATTGTCTTTGCCTATGCAGTGGTGCTTCCGGCTGCGCTGAAATTCTTTATTAACTATGGCGCGGATGTGGTCGAACAGCAATGGTCGATCGCCCGCTATTTCGAGTTCGTGCTGAAATTTTTGCTGGTGACGGGACTGTCGTTTCAAGTCCCGGTGATTCAGGTGTTGTTGGGGGCGTTAGGAATTGTCTCTTCCCAAACCATGCTATCGGGGTGGCGCTATGTCGTCCTCGGTGCGGCGGTTTTGGGTGCCGTGCTGACCCCTTCGACCGATCCGCTCACCCAAAGCTTGCTCGGCGGTGCGGTGGTGGCGCTGTATTTTGGCGGAACTGGAGTGGTGCGGCTGATGGGTCGGTGAACTACCGCTATTGAATCAAAGATTACAATAGCGGCTTCCTACCCAACAAATTGCCCCACCGTAGATTTCTTACGTCCTCTACGGTTGGGTCTTACATTTGGACAGTAGACTTGACCCCGCGTCCCACAGGTGAGGGGCTGTCCGGTGGAGGAAACCTCCAGGGTTTACACGCCCCGTCAAA
>CAYQUF010000138.1:0-12576 GCA_964420595.1 uncultured bacterium | reverse complement strand
ACGTTCTGTCAACCCCCTAATTGAGAAATTTCTCAATTGAGCGACGAACTTGCGTTGCTTCAGCCACTGTGGTACGATTTTTGAGAATTCTAAAATCAGGGGTTAGTCTGTCTAATTTTTGAAAATTGACGACAAGAGACGCCGAAACGCCCATTGTTCCGTTTGACTCGTGTTTTTAACCCAGTTGAATTACCGCCTCACACGCCACGACTTTTAGAGAGAGGCGATCGCCCCTGGTTTGACAAAAATCTCGTTTTGTGATATGGGCAAAAATGAGGCGCAAATTCCCAACTCGCTAACTTGTTGAATTCTACCACAGAGACACAGAGAAAGAACGGAGAATTGGCAACCCAGGTTACGAGATTATCGCCTCAACGGGAATCCGCAGGTCTGCAAAGGCGAGCGGCGTCATTTCACCTTCAGTTAGAGTGATTTTCGAGCCGTATTCGCGATCGCGCGGTTGGCGAAATACGATTAATTCCCGACGCTGTAAGTTGACCAACCAGTATTCGGGAATTCCGGCTTCGGCATAGATTTGATATTTCAGCGACGAGTCTTTATTGAGGCTGGAATCGGCGTATTCGATGAGCCAGAAAATGTTTTCGGGATAGGGATGGTGGTCGAGGTATTCTCGTCCGAGACGTTGGACGATAGCGATGTCGGGTTCGGGTTCTGAATGGTTGGGGAGGGTGATGGGTTTAGCTGGACTGACTAAGGCACGATCTCCGAGCAAGCGGCTCAGATAATCGCAAGTCGTGCGACTGTAGTAGGCGTGAAGTTTTGTCTCGGGTGGCATTTCCACGATTTCTCCGTGCAGGAGTTCGACGCGGCGATCGTCGAGTAAACCGATTTCGACCATGCGGTGATAGTCGTCGAGCGTCCACTTTGCGATCGAGACAGTCATCTTCGTTAAGAGTTAGAGTTAGCGCGACTGATTGTAAGATAGCACCTTATATAGAATCCGGTTAATGACTTTGCACTCCATCGAACCCCAATTGTAGGGTGGGAGTTGCAAATTGGTTTTAAAAATTGTGCCGCTCCACTTCAACTCGCGAGCCTACTTTTCTATGCTGGTGAAGTATACGTTCCTATTGCCTGTTTCCTTACGAATTACTGCTCGAACTGGCGATCAATAAATTGCCATCGAAGGCTTTCGCTTCACCATTAACGGAATCAATCCCGCTCCAATCAATACCCCAATTCCGTGCGACCAAGTGGCTAATCCAGCCGGATTTACACCTCCAGTCACATTTAAAGTGCCCATTCCGTAAAAGAATTGCTGGACGAACCACCAAAACAAATAAAATAGGGCGGGTAATTCGATGGGAATGTATAAAATAATCAACGGTAAAATACTGTCGATCTTCGCTTTTGGGAAACTCATGGCATACGCTCCCAGTAACGTCGCGATCGCTCCATTTGCCCCCACTAACGGAATCGAGAGTTCCGGATCGGCAACGATTTGAACGATTCCCGTCAACATACCGCCGATTAAGAATAGCAAGACCAACCGACCGCGTCCGAGAATTCCTTCTAACGACTGTCCGAAGACCCACAAAAAGATTAAATTACCGACGATCTGTCCGAAGCTGCCGTGTAAAAAGAGACTGGCAACGAGCGAGGGGACTGCCATCCCGACTAAAACGATAATGGCGGCGGGATTCCATTCGGCAAAAATAGCCGCGATCGCCTGGTTGAATTTTGTCGGCACTTTTCCCCAATCCTGCAAAACGGCATCGAGCGCTCCGGTGGCTTCGAGTCCGAGTTCGAGGGCAAATACGGCAACCATGATGCCAACGAGAACGGAAACGACAATCGGTTTGGCGGGATGGGGTAAATTATCGCGGATGGGAATCATGGCAGTTGGGAGAGATAGGACGCGATCGCTTTAATCGCCGAAATCTCGAAATAGGGCGGATAAAATCGTATTGGAAAACAGAAAACCTTCGGGATCGCTCAATCGCAGGCGTCCGGTTTCAGGCAATACCAGCGTTTGGGAAGGTTGCTTTGGGGGTTTGCCCGCAGAAATCACTTCAATCCAGCCCTTTTGCCAGTACGGTTGCAGCGACTTTGCCAACCGATCGCGCCTCGAAATGCCAAAGCGTCGAAACAGTTCGCCCAAGTCAATGCCCTCCCTCAAACGCAATCCCAACATCAGGGTTTCTAAGAATTGTTCTTCAACAGGCGTCACCGGAACCTCAGTGGTCCCGTCCTGAGCGATCGCTCGCTCCAACCAATCGTAATAATCCCAGCGGGTACGCGGTCGAGCCAGTCGCCGTCCGCCGAGATAACTGGTCGCGCCCATGCCAAACCCGTAATAGGGGCGATTTTTCCAATACGTGAGATTGTGGCGGCATTGATATCCCGCTCGGGCGTAATTGGAAATTTCATAGCGATCGTAACCCGCCTCAGCCAGAATTTGACGCGCGAGGCGATACATTTGCGCCGTCATCTCGTCAGTGGGAAGCGGCGGTTCGCCTGCCTCGTAATAGCGATGAAAAGGGGTTCCCGGTTCTACCGTCAGATCGTAAACGGAAATGTGGTGGGGCGCGATCGCGATCGCCTCGTCCAACCCCGCTTTCCAACTTTCGAGAGTTTGATGGGGCAGACCCGAGATCAGATCCATGCTAAAATTAGCCACGCCGACGCGATGCAGAACCTCGATCGCCCGATGGATGTCCGCCACCCCATGCGATCGCCCGCAAGCTTGGAGAAAATCGTCGCGAAACGCCTGTACCCCCAAGCTAACGCGGTTGACCCCAGCGTTACAGTACCCTTGCAACCGATCGCGATCGAACGTGCCGGGATCCATTTCCATCGAAATTTCCGCATCCGCCGCAATCCCAAATTGACGGTCGAGATGGGTTAAAATGCGATCCAGTTGGGACACCGACAGTAGCGATGGCGTCCCGCCCCCCAAGAATACCGTTTCCAACGGGCGATCGGTTTGGGGAATCGCGATCTCGATCTCGCGACACAACGCCTCCACATAGCGGGAAATCGTCCCCGAAGTCTCTCCCTGCTTGCGATCGCCCACCACCGATACGGCAAAATCGCAATAGAAACACCGCCGCCGACAAAACGGAATGTGAAGATAAGCCGAAACCGCACCCTCGCCTTCCGGGTCGTTCCACCCCCCCGCGAATCTATCCAATGGAGGATTCCCATCTGCCAATCGATGCGTATTAATCGAAGAAAGAGCGCTTGTCATAGCCAAAATAGGGCAACTGCACGAACTCCAGATCGCCAGGCAGGCAATTTCGACCGGGTCTTCCCACTGGGGGTGGGTTTCTTCCTTGAGAACTCAGTGAATGCCGACGATATAATAGTAGCCAAGTTATTCTAGACATTTAAGTCTGGAATTCGGGAAACCCTAAGTTTTTCCAGCCACTGCCACCCAACTCAATGAGCCGAGAACAATGCTCGATGCCATCATCATTCTCTCATTCATCCTAGCAGGGGCGGGAATAGGCTTCTATAGCATCGAACTGCTTCCGGGCAGCGTCATGCAACAAGTGACAAACCTCGATGGTTTGCGCTGGGTTATAGGGAGCTTTTCCGCGCTGATTGGCGGCGTCATCGGTCTGGTCGTGCAAACCGGCTATCACCGAATCGAGACGCAAATTCGCCAAATGCCGCTCGACGTGCTGCTCACCCGCGCCATCGGTTTGGTCGTGGGACTGCTCGTTGCCAACTTAATGCTCGCGCCCATCTTTCTGCTACCGATTCCCTCGGAATTTGCCTTCATCAAACCCCTCGTGGCGATTTTAGGCAGCGTCATGTTTGCCTTTTTGGGGGTGACCCTCGCCGATACCCACGGTCGCGCCTTTTTGCGATTGATCAACCCCCACAGCACCGAGGCGTTATTGGTTGCCGAAGGTACCCTCGAACCCGCCAGTACGAAGGTACTCGATACCAGTTGCATCATCGACGGTCGGATCGAAAACCTACTCGAGACGGGATTCGTCGAAGGTCAACTGCTCGTGCCCCAATTTGTCCTGCAAGAGTTGCAGCAAGTCGCCGATGCCTCCAACGACTGCAAGCGAGTGCGGGGACGGCGGGGATTGGATATTCTCAATCACATGAAAGAGAACTATCCCGACCGGATTGCGATTCATTCAGCCGATTACGACGAGCCGATGACCGTCGATGCCAAACTGGTGCGCCTCGCCAGCGAAATTAACGGCACGCTGCTGACCAACGATTACAACTTAAACAAAGTGGCGACGCTGCAAAAGGTGCCGGTGCTGAACGTTAACGATCTCGCTCAAGCCGTGCGTCCGCTGTACCTTCCCGGCGACAGCCTCGATCTCAAAATCCTCAAAGAAGGAAAAGAACCCATGCAGGGGGTCGGCTATCTTGACGACGGTACCATGGTTGTGGTAGAAGAAGGGTCGCAGCATATCGGAAATGAATTGCGCGTGGTGGTGACTAGCGCCCTCCAAACCTCTGCGGGTCGGATGATTTTTGCCCGACCTCAAGCTTCTGTCGTGGCTTGAGCATTTCCGAGCGCCGATGTTTGAAGTTGCCCGAAGCCCAATTTTTCGATTGACAAACTGCCCCGATTTGCTGTTGTGCGAGTACTGCAAGTCGGGGCAGCAATTTATTTAAAGGTGCGCTATCGTTAATTTATTTCATTCTACCATCTGAGGAAATTGAGATAAACGTTTTAATCTCACTCACCACTCGAGGAATCGGGCTATTTTGCGGGCGTTAAACGCGGAAAGGAGATTTGAATGAAAGTCGTACCTCGTCAGTGGATCGATCGAGTGCAACGGCATTTGAAAGATAAGAATATTGCTGGCTTGGTTTTGCTATCGGTGGCTGGATGGGGGGGGAATTATTTCAGTTTGCCGCTGTTTTTCGGCGTCGATTTTTTGTTTGGCAGCATTTTCGTGTGGTTGGCGGTGCGCCTGTACGGATGGCGGTGGGGGGTGCTGGCGAGTGTCATTGTCAGTAGCTACACCTATTTTCGCTGGGGACATCCTTATGCGATCGCGCTTCATGTCATCGAAACTGTGGTAGTCGGTTGGGCGTGGTATCGATTTCAACGCAATCTTGTCTTGATCGAAGGGATATTTTTGGCAATTCTCGGCAGTCCGATGCTGTATTTCACCTATGCCAATCTCGTCGGACTCGATGCCGAACAAGCGAAATTAGTGGTTCTTAAATATGCATTTAATGGTATTTTTAATGCTCTAGTTGCTAGTTCCATCGTGACCGCTTTGTCCCTACCAATTTCTCAGACCGTCCGATCTCGCAATCGAACCATTCCGTTCCAGCAAACGCTGTTTTACCTATTAATGGCGTTCGTGATGTTTCCGACGTTATTGCTCATGGCGATTGACGGCAAACACGCTTTTGAGACGATGGACGATCGGCTTCAGGTGGAATTGAAGGCGACGGCGACGGAAGTGGTGGCCACCCTCGTGCAGCAGCAACGCCAGCAACTCAACGGACTCAGACAATTGGGTCAACTTGCCCGAAACTCGAATTTTACCTCGTCTTACGACGTGCAGCGAACGACGGAGTTTTTACAGCGGACCTTTCCCAGTTTAAAGAACGTGGCGGTTATCGATGGCACGGGGAACGCGATCGCCTCGGCACCTCCCAGTCAAATTACCTTTAACTGCCCGCCAGCGGAGGCGTTTACCTCCCATCACGACCGTCTCGGCTTGTTGGTGGGGACGAGCCTGCTCGAAGACGATGGCGTTGGCGGCTGTGCGATCGCCACGATCTCGACGATCGCGCTGAACGAGCAATTGGAATCTTACCGCCGCAAGCTAGGCTGGCATTTCGAGCTGATCGAAGGGGACAACCTCGTCCTTGCCAGCACTCAAACTCCGGCAGAACGCCAACTCAAGGATTTCTTGCTGCACCAGCAACGGAGCGATCGCCTGACGCACTGGTTGCCGCGCGATCGCGGCGAGTCGTTGATGGCGCGTTGGAAGCAATCGTTTTACCAGTTTCGCCAACCGATTCGGGGAGAGCTGAGCGGAACGCTGACGATCCGAGCGCCGCTGCAACCGTATGTCAACTCGCTGCAACAAATCTATATCAGCAACCTGCTTGCCATTCTCGGTATCGTCTTTCTGTCGTTCCCCGTCGCCAGCCTGTTGAGCCGCCAGCTCACCCGTCCGCTGCTGAGGCTAGCCGATCGCACCACCAATTTGCCGGATAAGTTACTCGATCGCTCCAGCTTGAGCTGGCCGAACAGCCGCATTACCGAAATCGAGTCGCTGATTGCCAACTTTCAGGACATGGCTCGGTCGCTGCAACAGAAGTTTGGCGAGTTGCACCAAGCCAACGAACAGTTGCAACTGACCCAGTTTGCCGTGGAACACGCCGCCGAAGCGATTTTTTGGATCGATGCCGAGGCACGGATCGTCTACGCCAACCAAGCCGCCAGTCGAGCCTTGGAGTTTAGCGACGCTCAATTGCGATCGATGCGCATTACCGAAGTCGATCCCGATTGCGATAGTCGGGACTGGTGCCAGCGGTGGGAGCATTTAGCGGAGGTGGGGTTCCATCGGTTTGAAAGTCGCTGGCGATCGCGCTCCGGTCGCATTTTTCCGGTGGAGGTGACCAGCAACGCTCTCGAATTTCAGGGTCGCTCCTACCGCTGTGCCTTTGCCCGCGATATTAGCGATCGCCAGCAGGCTGAAGCGGCGTTGCGGGAGAGCGAGGAACGGTTTCGCCAACTGGCAGAGCATATCGAACAAGTGTTTTGGATGACCGACCCGAACACTCGCGAGGTGATTTATGTCAGTCCGGCGTACGAGCAAATTTGGGGGCGATCGCGCCAGGAGTTGTACGAGTATCCGCAGCAGTTGGTCGAGGCAATTCATCCCGAGGATCGCGATCGAGTCAAAACCACCTTGCTCGAACAGAGCCCTCGCGGTTACGACATCGAATATCGCATCGTCAAACCCGACGGAGCGGTTCGCTGGCTGCGCGATCGCGCCTTTCCGATTGGCGACGAAACCGGTCGGGTGTATCGAGTGGTGGGGATTGCCGAAGATATCAGCGATCGCAAGCAATCGGAGGTGGCGTTGCGCCATACCGCTCAAATTATCGAGCAGGTGTACGAGTCGGTAATCTCGTGCGATCTCGACGGCTACGTGCGCTCCTGGAATCGAGCCTCGGAGCGACTGTTCGGCTATAGCGCCAGCGAGGCGATCGGACGGCACATTTCGTTTGTCTATCGGCGCGATCGCTGGGACTTTTTACAGAACCAGGCATTCACCCCCCTCCTCGTGCAAGGCAATTACGAAATTGAAGTGCAAATGCAGCGGCGATCGGGGGAAGAATTTTGGGCGCACTTAGCCCTGTCCCTGTTACGCGACGACGACGGCAATCCCAGCGGGATGGTCGGTTACGTGAAAGATATCACCGAACGCAAGCGCATTGAAGTCGCCCTCGAACGCGAACGGCAGCAGTTGCGCCAAATTGTCGCCCATGCCCCCGTAGCGATGGCGATGTTTGACACTCAAATGCGACATATCGCTTACAGCAATAAGTGGTTTGCGACGGAATATCCGGGCAACGAGTCCCCTCTGGGCAAAAGTTATTACGAGTGTTTCCCCGATGCCCCCGAACGATGGAAAGCCGCTCACCAGCGGGCATTGCGGGGCGAATCCGTTGCCGCGAGCGAGGATTGTTGGGAACGTCGGGATGGCAGCCGGGTGTATTTGCGCTGGGCGATCCATCCCTGGTACGCCGCTGACGGTCAAGTGGGCGGGATCGTCATTGCCAGCGATCGGATTAACGAGTTGGTCGAGGCGCGAGAGGCGGCGTTAGAGGCGGCGCACCTGAAATCTCAGTTTTTGGCGAATATGAGTCATGAAATCCGGACTCCCATGAACGGAGTGTTGGGCATGAGCGAATTGTTGGCAACCACTGACTTAACCCCGCAACAGCGTAATTTCGTCCAAACCCTGAAAGCGAGCGGCAATCATTTGCTGACAATTATTAACGATATTCTAGATTTTTCCAAGTTAGAAGCCGGCAAAATGCGTTTGACCCCTTACGAGTTTGAGGTCGGGCGCTGCTTGGACGATACGATCGACCTGCTCTCGGCGATCGCCACCGAGAAGGGGCTGCAACTGTCGCTCCACGTCGAACCCGACCTTCCCGATCGCGTGGTGGGCGATGCCTCCCGCTTGCGTCAAGTCTTGACCAATTTAATCAATAACGCGATCAAATTCACCGATCGCGGCGAGGTCAGCGTCCGGGTCCGCCTGGAGGTACCAGGATCGTCCCAACCGACGGAGACGATCGCCTTACACTTTGAGGTGCGCGACACGGGGATCGGTATCGCCCAAGCGGATTTGAACAAGCTGTTTCAAGCTTTCTCCCAAATCGATGCCTCCACCACGCGCCAGTACGGGGGAACGGGATTGGGATTGGCGATTTGCAAGCAGTTGGTAGAACTGATGGGCGGAACCATCGGCGTCGAAAGCCAAGCGGGGATCGGCTCGACCTTCTGGTTTACCGCTCGATTCGGACGGGTCGATGGGAGCGAGGGATCCGAATCGGGGATCGACGTGGTGAAATCCCTCGATCGCAAGCGCGTGTTAATCGCGGATCGGCACTCGACAGTCCGCGAGCAGGTGAAAGTGCAAGCCAGCCAGTGGGGGATGAGGGTGGACGAAGCCCGCGATCGCGCCTCGGCGTTGCAGGCATTGCGAGCAGCAGCTTTGCACGGCGAACCTTACGATATTGCCCTGATCGATCTGACTCTGGCACTCGCCGAAGGCGGTACGTTTGCCGAACAACTGCGCGATCGCTGTAACGGGATGCCGACGCTACTGGTCGCGATCGCCTCGATCGATCGCAGCGACGACGCCCAAGCCCTACTCGATCGCGGATTTGCTGGCTATTTAGTCAAACCCGTGCAACAATCGAGACTGTTTGCCTCCATTGTGGGCGCGCTCCAATCTCGAATTCCCTTCCAACGCGCGATCGCCCCTCTCGCTTGCGACCTCCCCTTACCTGCCGATTCTAGTGCGACTGCCAAATCTCTGAAAATCCTGTTGGTCGAAGATACGCCGATCAACCAGGAAGTCGTCCTCAGCCAACTCGACGCCTTGGGCTACAGCGCCGATTGTGCCTGCAACGGTCAAGAAGCGCTCGATCGCCTGGCAAGAGAAGAGTACGATCTGGTGTTGATGGACTGTCAAATGCCCGTCCTCGACGGCTACGAAGCCACCCGACAGTTGCGCCAGCGAGAAGGCGACCGACGCCACACGCCGACGATCGCGATGACGGCATACGCCATGAAAGGCGATCGGGAAAAATGCCTCGCCGCCGGTATGGACGACTATATCAGCAAACCCGTACAGCTCGACGATTTAGAACGGGCGATCGCGCGATGGTCGTCCCCATCCCCTGCCGAGACGGACGAGTCTCCCCCGTCCCAACCGGAACCCGCGATCGAAGCCACCGACGACCCCATTGTCGAAGTCGAACGCCTGCAAGCCATCTCGCGGGGCGATCGCGACTTTCAAGCCATGCTGCTGCAAACCTTTCTCGACGACGCTCGCACCTATCTCGACCAAGCCAAACAAGCCTTCAACGCTGGAGATGGCGAAACCCTGGCTCGACGGGCCCACCAACTCAAAGGCGGAGGCGGAAATGTCGGCGTCCTGCAAGTGCCGCAAGTAGCCGCTCGGCTGGAAACCGAGGCGCGATCGGATAACGTCGAATCCGTTCCAGCCCTGATTCAAACCCTCGACACCTTGCTCGATCGCTTGCACGCCTACATCCAAACCCTCCATTAACCAAAAAGGCAAATACCGGATCGTTCCTACCTTGCCAGATCCGAACCTTCGTCTATCCTATTGAGAGACCGGCAAATTCCTGGATCGCACTAAAGCGATAGACTTCACCACGAGAGAGTTATGGATTTCTTCTCCAACACCGTCGCGCTCTCGCGCATGCAATTTGCGCTGACCGCGATCTTTCACATGCTCTGGCCCGTACTGACCACGGGAATGGCAATCTATCTGGTTATCGTCGAAGGGATGTGGCTGCGCACCCGCAACCCCGACTACTACCACCACGCTCGCTTTTGGGCAAAACTCTACGTCCTCAACTTCGGCATTGGCGTCGCCAGCGGCGTCCCGATGGAATTTCAATTCGGCACCAACTGGGCACCCTTCTCCGAAGCCGTGGGCGACTTTTTCGGCAGCGTCTTGGGGTTTGAAGCCTCCATGGCGTTCATGCTCGAAGCCGGATTTCTCGGCATCATGCTATTCGGCTGGGGACGAGTTCCCCCCGTGATGCACTACATCGCCACAATTATGGTCGCCTTTGGCGCGAACCTCTCCACCTTCTGGATTCTCGCCGCCAACTCCTGGATGCAAACCCCCGCCGGTGGCGAAATCGTCAATGGCAAGTTCGTCGTCAGCGACTACTTTCAAGCCATCTTCAACCCCTTCATGGTCAACAGCGTGGCCCATATGTTTCTCGGTACGCTAGAAACCTCGCTATTCGTGATTGGGGGGATTAGCGCCTGGTACATTCTCAACCAGCGCCACCAAGCCTTCTTCTCCAAATCCCTTAAGATTGTACTCGCCGCCGCGATCGCCGTTGCACCGTTGCAAATCTACGTCGGACACCTCAGCGGCGAACAAGTCTACCGCGAACAACCCACCAAACTCGCCGCCATGGAAGCCCAGTGGGACACCATTCCCGCCGGAGAGTCCGCCGATTGGAGCCTCCTCGCCTGGCCCGACGAACGCGCCGAAGCCAACCGCTGGGAACTGTCGATCCCCAATGGCTTGGGCTACATTCTCGAATTCAAATCCGAACTGTCCGAACCCGTGCAGGGGTTGAAAGAATGGACGCCGGAAAATCGCCCCCGCATGTTGGGATTGATTTATTACTCGTTCCGCATCATGGTGGCGATCGGATTTTTCCTCGCCGGATTGATGCTCTGGAGCGTCTTGCAATGGATTCGGGGCAAACTCTCGGATGTCGATATCGGCAACCAGAGCTGGCTGTTGCGCGGTTGGATTTTTGCCGCTCCCTTGGGCTATATCGCCGTGGAATCGGGCTGGATCGTGCGTTGCGTCGGACGACAGCCGTGGACGGTTTACGGACAGATCCGCACCGTAGATGCCGCCACGAACTTGCCCTCGGGTAACGTGTTGACCTCGCTGATCGGATTTACCGTCGTCTATACCCTCTTATTCTTCGCGGCGCTCTATTTTGGCAGCCGGATTATCCGTCAGGGACCGAATTTAGACCTGCCCCTTCCCAGCGGTCGGTTCGACGAACCCGTGCGACACGCCCCCGATAGCCGTCCGGTCGAAGCACAGCAATAGGAGATGCTATGGAAACGCTAGATTATTTTCTGCCCCAGGTTTGGTTTGCCATTCTGGCGCTATTCCTGTTTCTCTACGTCATGCTCGACGGATTCGACCTCGGTGTGGGGATTTTGTCGTTGACCTCCTCGTCGGAGGAACGTCGCGGCATTCTGATGACCAGTTTGGGCAATGTTTGGGATGCCAACGAAACTTGGTTGGTGCTGATGGGGGGGGCGTTATTCGGCTCGTTTCCCCTGGCGTACAGCACGATTTTACACGCGCTGTATATCCCGATTTGGTTGATGGTGTTCGGCTTTATTTTCCGCGCCGTTGCCTTCGAGTTTCGGGAGCATTCCAACCGCAAGTTTTTCTGGAATACGGCATTTGGAGCGGGGAGTTTTCTCGCCGCCACGGGTCAGGGATTTGCCCTCGGTGGCGTGCTGTCTGGCATTCAAGTGGACGAAGCGGGTCATTTTATCGGTTCGACTTGGGATTGGTTCAGCTTGCCCTCGGCGTTGGTGGCACTGACGCTGATTCAAGGGTATGTGTTGATCGGTTCGACCTACTTGGTGTTAAAGACAGAAGGCGAATTGCAAAAGACTCACTATCGTACGGCGAAGATTGCAGCTTGGACGACGCTGGCTGGAGCGATTTTAATTACGATCGCGACGCCGATTTTCTTTGAATACGCTCGCGATCGCCTGTTTAGCGAACCATTAGTTTACGTGTTTGCCGTCATTCCCGCCTTGGGCATTTTCTTTGTCTGGCAATTGCTGCAAAGTTTGAACCAGCAGGCAGAACGCGCGCCGTTTATTTGGACGATTTCGATTTTCTTGCTGACGTTTGTTGGCTTGGCAATGGTGGTATTTCCCTATATTATTCCCACGAAAATCACCATTTACCAAGCGGCAGCAGCGTCGAGTTCGTTGGTATTTATGTTGGTGTTTATTGGCTTTTTGATTCCAATTATGCTGGCGTACAATATCTATCAATATGTCGTGTTTCGCGGTAAGGTCACGGGGGAAGGTTACGGCGGATAAATGGTGCGATCGCCACGAAAATACCAGAAAGACTGAATTTAAAGTCTGAAATTAGTTTTATACAGGAGGCGGATTCGACCAATCCGTCTTTTTTTATAGATAAGCGATACTTTGCCATAACTTTGCCATATTTCACCACAAAGACACAAAGGGCACAAAAATTTGTAGGGTGGGCAATGCCGATTAGACGCCTTTAAATCCAACTTCCATTTCCATTTCTTGCG
>CAYQUF010000137.1:10544-12616 GCA_964420595.1 uncultured bacterium | reverse complement strand
CCCGTCCGATCGCCCTGAAATTGCCCATAAAAATAAAAAGCGGGCGCTATTCCCACGCCCGAATTCAAAATCGCGATCGCTCGGCGATCTATCCGAAGTGACCGCTGACGTATTCTTGCGTAGACTGCTCTTTGGGCGAATTGAAAATGGTGGTGGTTTCGTCGTACTCGACCAAGTAGCCAGTTCGCTTGCCTTCTTCGGTGGAAGCCACGTTAAAAAATGCCGCCCGATCCGAAGCGCGGGAGGCTTGTTGCATATTGTGGGTCACGATAACAATCGTATAACTTTCCTTCAACTCTTGCATCAAGTCCTCGATCTTTAACGTCGAAACCGGGTCGAGGGCGGAACAAGGTTCGTCCATCAAAATCACTTCTGGTTCGATCGCCACGGCGCGAGCAATGCACAAGCGTTGCTGTTGCCCTCCCGACAGGGAGAGACCGCTTTCTCGCAGCTTGTCTTTCACCTCGTCCCACAACGCCGCTTGTCGCAGCGATCGCTCCACGAGTTCGTCCATATCGCCCCGGTAGCCGTTAATTCTTGCCCCGAAGGCAATGTTGTCGTAAATCGATTTCGGGAACGGATTCGGCTTTTGGAACACCATACCGATGCGGCGGCGCACTTCCACCGGATCGACACCGCGATCGTACAAATCTTGACCCTTATAGGTCAGCTTTCCCGTGACTTTTGCCTCGGGAATCAAATCGTTCATGCGGTTGAAACAGCGCAGTAACGTACTTTTACCGCAACCGGACGGCCCGATCAACGACGTGATTTTATGTTTGGGAATGTCCATCGAAACTTGACGGACAGCCTCAAATTCACCGTAAAATACCGACAGTTTTTCTAGGTCGAAAACCGATTCGGCGACTGTTGCGTTAGAAGAATCAGACATCATGATGATTGGGGGGTCGATTCGCGAACAATAAAATTCGATACGAGGGAGACCAGAACTCTGAGATCGGCATTGACTCGATCGCGTTTGAATCTAAATTCTAGCGTACGAGCCATCTGCTGCCTTCACCCATTCTGGGGATTTATTTCTGGAACTTATTGCGCAGCCAAATAGCCGTTCCGTTCATCAGCAGCAACACGATCATCAAGATAATAATGCCCGCTGCCGCTGCGGTATGAAAGCCTTGTTGCGGGCGAGAAACCCAGTTAAAAATTTGAATCGGCAACGCGGTAAACGGCGTGTGCAACGCTTCGATCGGCTGGTCGATCGGGGGTAAAAACGCAATAAAGGTCAGCGCTCCAATGGTAATCAGCGGCGCGGTTTCGCCGATCGCCCGCGACAGGGCGAGAATCGTTCCAGTGAGAATGCCCGGAAATGCCAGCGGAAAAATCTGCTCGCGCAGCACTTGCCAGCGGGTCGCACCCACGGCAAATCCCGCATTGCGCAGGCTTTGAGGCACCGCTCTGAGCGCTTCTCGGGTCGCAACGATAATAATCGGCAAAATCAGCAACGTCAGCGTCAGCGCTCCAGACAACACGCTGCGTCCGCCAGTAATCGGACTGATTACCCGCACGAATACGCCCAACCCCAATAAACCGTAAATAATGGAAGGCACGGCAGCCAGATTGCCGATATTAATTTCAATCACCTTGGCATACCAGGTGTGGGCGGCAAACTCTTCGAGATAAATTCCCGCTCCCACGCCAATGGGGAAGGAAAATATCGCCGTTATCGCCATCAGCCAAATCGAACCGATCAGTGCCGATTTGAGTCCGGCTTGTTCGGGTTTGCGGGAGGGAAATTCGCTCAGTAGCGTCCAATCGAGGCGCGGTAAACCGTCGATAAACACGTCGATCAGCAAAATTGCCAACACGACGATGCCAATAATGACCGAAACCCAACTGGCAATTTTAAAAATCTGGTCGTAGCGATAGCGCCGATCCAGACCGAAATCAAAGTTTTCTTTTTGGGAAAACGGACTGTCTTGCAGCCCTTGCGAAGTATCCTTAATCGTCATCGAACGTTCTCCTGTCAGCGACTGCGAGGCGAACTCGGCATGGTGTGTCTAGAGCAATTCTTAGAGCTGTCGTGTACCTCGGTTGAGGAAGGCAACATCATC
>CAYQUF010000137.1:0-10444 GCA_964420595.1 uncultured bacterium | reverse complement strand
TCTAGAGCAATTCTTAGAGCTGTCGTGTACCTCGGTTGAGGAAGGCAACATCATCAGTCCGGGAAATGCTCTAGTCGTATTTCTGTTGGAAGCGACGCACGAACCAGAAGCTGAACACGTTTAACGCCAGGGTAATGATAAACAGGGTCAAACCGACGGCGTAAATGGTTTTAAACGCCAGCGAACCGGCGGGCGCGTCACCCAAGCTCACCTGAACGATGTACGCCGTCATCGTCGCCACGGGAACGAACGGATTCAGGGTCAAGTTGGGATTCTGACCGGCGGCGATGGTCACGATCATGGTTTCGCCAATGGCACGGGAGATCGATAGGATAAACGACGCCACGATCCCCGAGAGCGCCCCCGGAATCACCACGCCCGTAATCACTTCCCGTTTGGTCGAACCCACCGCATACGCCCCTTGACGCAGGCTGTGAGGCACGGCATAAATCGCGTCTTCGCTCAGGGAGGCGACCATCGGTAGAATCGCAATTCCCATCACGATCCCGGCACTGAGGGCGTTAAACGGCTCCAGGGGCGGGATAAACGACTGAAGAATGGGCGTCACGAACAACAGGGCAAAATAACCGTACACCACCGTCGGCACCCCGGCAAGAATTTCCAGGATGGGTTTGAGCCAGCGGCGCACGCGGCGAGGGGCGTACTCGCTCAAGCAAATTGCCGAGAGCAAGCCCAACGGGAGTGCCACGAGCATGGCGATTAATGAGGTTAAGAAGGTGGCGCTGACGAGAACGAAAATCCCGTATTGCTTGTTGGTAAACAGTGGCGTCCAAGCGGTATCGAACAAAAAATCGACGATCGATACGTCTTGGAAAAAGGGAATGGCATCGATGACGAGGGTAGCGACGATGCCGAAGGTGGTCAGGACGGAGATGAAGGCAAAGAAACCGAAAATGCCGACGACCAACCGCTGCATGAATTTGTTTAAGCGGCGATTGGGCTGCCATATATCCGAGCGTGCGGTTTCCTGCCAGGAGGAGTTCGTGCTACTCATGAGAAAAATTTAATGCGATTGCCGTTCGTTACAATACATTCGCCATGACGGAAAAAGTCGGGACAAACGCGATCGCTCGCCCCAACTCGACAACATACCGGGAGGGAAGCCGACCTCGGGCAGCCCGATGGATCGCAGACTCACCCGATAAAGCTAGCCCAATGCTCGATATTGCCTGAAATCAATGGCTTAGTGCGAGGAACGAGAGAAACCCGCTTCCTTAGAGCACGTCCTTCAGGTTGACGCCCACGGTGGAACCGCCTTCGAACATGGTGCCGGTCTTGCGCTCTTCAAAGCGAGTTTGCGCCTGTTGGTAGAGCTGATCCGAGAGGGGAACGTAACCGACTTCGGAGACGAGGTTGTGGTTTTCGTCAGCCATGTAGAATTCGACGAACGCACGGACTTCCGGACGCTCGGCGGCTTCTTTGCTGATGTAGATGAAGATCGGACGCGCCAAGGGCTGATAGGTACCCGAATCGACGGTTGCGGCGCTCGGTTCGACACAGCCTTCGCCGTTGGCGGGATCTTGGTCGTCAATGCCCACAGCTTTGAGTCGGTCTTGGTTTTCTTCGAGATACGCTAAGCCGAAGTAACCGAGGGCACCTTCGTCGTTGGAGACCCCCTGAACGATGACGTTGTCGTCTTCGCTGGCGGTGTAGTCGCCTCGGCTGGCACCCTCTTCGCCCACAATGGCGTCGGTGAAGTAGTCGAACGTTCCCGAATCGGTTCCCGGACCGTAGAGGTTGAGTTCGCGATCTGGAAATTCACCGCGCACTTGGTTCCAATTGCTGACGTTGCCCTGAGCGTCAGGCTCCCACATGGTTTTGAGTTCGTCGGTGGTCAGGCAGCTCGCCCAATCGTTGTTGGGGTTGACCACCACGGAGATGGCGTCGTAAGCCACTGGCATTTCGATGTATTCGATTCCGGCTTTCTCGCAGGCTTCCTGCTCGGTGTCCTTGATCGGTCGAGAGGCGTCGGAGATGTCGGTTTCGCCGTTGCAGAATTTCTTGAAACCGCCACCGGTTCCGGAGACGCCCACGGTGACTCTAACGCCGGAGTTGGCTTTTTGGAATTCTTCTGCCACTGCCTCGGTGATGGGGAAGACGGTACTCGAACCGTCAATGGCAACAGTCCCGCTCAGGTCTTCACCGCCGCCTGCGGCAGCTTGCTCGGTGGTTCCCTCCGTCTCGGTGCCTGGTCCGCCGCCGCCACAAGCCGTCAAGATTAGGGCGAGGGCGAGGGAGGATAGACCGGTGGACAATTTGAATTTTGTTGGCATCTTGGAAGTCATAAATTCCTCTCGGTTCGCTAAACGATCGCGGATGGCTAGAAATTAACTTGTTAGCTTGCTTTGCTTTAACCAATATTTCAGATCAAACTCGCTTGTCAAGTTAAGTTTAGGTTAAGACAAAAGTTATCCCGAATGAAAAGCTAAATCCCATAAAATTCTTCAATGGTTTGAGGTTTCATAAAATAATCGAGAGAGATTATTTTCGATCGCTCTCTCGGAATAATCTTTAATTTTACAGTAACGATTGCCGTTTGGGGAACGCCGGTTCTAAACTCGGGGGTGCCATCCGATCGCCAGTTGAGCGATCGCTCGAACCGCCCGCCCAATGCCGGACGAGGGGAATGTGACAACTAGAGGGCGTTGGGGTTGTATTTTTGGCGACTCGACGATTTGGCATAAGAATCGGAGGAGACGTAATCTCGCGTCGCTTGATGTTGGGGTTGGGTAAAAATATCGAGGGTTGAGGCGCATTCGACTAAATTTCCCACGAGATTTCCCGTTGGCGAAGTTTCGACGTCAAAAAACGCAATGCGATCGGTGACTCGCGCCGCCTGTTTTAAATTGTGAGTCACGATAACAATCGTATAGTACTGTTTCAGTTCTTGCAAAAGCTCGTCAATTCGATTGGAGGAAATCGGGTCGAGAGCAGAGCAGGGTTCGTCCATTAAAATCGCCTCTGGACTCAGCGCGATCGCCCGCGCGATACACAATCGCTGTTGCTGTCCGCCCGAAAGATTCAAGGCATTTTTCTTGAGAGTATTTTTCACCTCGTGCCACAATCCCACCTGGCGCAAAGACTTCTCGACGCGCTCGTCAATATCTCCTTGATAGCCATTGACCCGCAATCCCACGGCAATATTGTCGTACACCGATTTCGGAAATGGATTGGGGCGCTGAAACACCATCCCGATGCGACGCCGCACCGCGACGGGATTGAGGCGGTGCAAATCGCGATCGCCCAAGTGAATGCGCCCGGTGACTCGGGTGCCCGGAATTAACTCGTTCAGGCGATTGAAACAGCGCAAGAGCGTACTTTTTCCGCAACCGGACGCGCCGATAAACCCGGTAATTTGATGCTTGTAAATGTCCAGACTCACCCCCTCAATCGCCGCAACTTTGCCATAAAACACCGAGACATTCTCGGCGCGCAACACGACATCTTCTGGGTTAGAAGTTGACATTCGATTGGGAGAAGCAGCATTCATAATTAATTCGATGGGGTTTAAGAACGTTTTCGATACAGATCTCGAACGAAAACCGTCACGAGATTAATCGCCAGTACGATCGCGCCCAACACGATAATGGCAGCAGCAGCAATCGCGTGAAATTCCTCTTGCGGACGATAAACCCAGAAAAAGATTTGCGTCGTCAGGGTCATAAACGGTCCGCGTATTCCCTCCCACGACAGCGAGGGCACCGACGTGACAAAGGCGAACGCCCCAATGGCGATCAAAGACGCCGTTTCGCCAATCGCCCGCGACATCGACAGCAGCATTCCCGTCGCGATCCCCGGTGCAGAAGCTGGAAGCGTCACGTGGCGCAACACCTGAGCCCGCGTCATCCCCACCGCATACCCCGCCAAACGCTGGCTGCGCTTAATCGCGCGCAAGCTGGCACGGGTGGTAATGATAATGGAAGGCAACACGATCGCAGCCACCACTAACGCTGCCGAGAGTAGGCTGCGTCCGCCGGTCAGGGGTTTCCAAAAGCGCGCGAACAGTGCCAGCCCCATTAAACCGTACAAAATCGACGGGATCGCCGCCATATTCGCCAGGTTAATTTCGAGGATCCGCGTCCACGGCGTGTCGGGCAAGTATTCTTCCAGGTAAATAGCGGCACCCACCCCCACGGGAAAGGCGAGCAACGCCACGAGTCCGAGCAGTCCCAACGTACCCGTCAGCGCTGCGTAAATGCCCGCTTCCTCCGGTTTGCGAGAGGCGGTATCGGTTAAAAACTGCCAGTCGAGCTGAGCGATCCCGTCGCGCAAGATGGTAAACAGCAACAGGACGAACACGCACAAGCCCACCAGCGAGGTCAACAGGGTGAGGATGCAAAAAGCGCGATCGTACCAACTGCGGCGGGACAACGCCGCTTCAAACGCCGCCAGCGGTTGCGTAGGGGAGCCTTCGACTGTCCAATCTGGAATTTCCGCTTCGTCGGGGGGCGATTCGACGCCTTCTGCGGTGGGAATGGTCAATCCCGCCATTTTTTTGTTGTGGTGGCGAACCAAGCCGTGACCTAAAGCATTCAGCGTTAAGGTCAGCGAAAACAGCACCAACCCGACGGTAAAAATGCTGTGAAACAATAACGAATCAGCCGGTACGTCTCCCAAGCTGACTTGGACGATAAATGCCGTCATGCTCTCGACTTGCACCAGGGGATTGAACGTTAGATTCGGTCGCGCTCCGGCGGCGATGGTAGCAATCATAGTTTCCCCTAACGCCCGAGAGATGGCGAGGGTACACGCAGCCACGATTCCTGGAAATGCCACCGGGAGGATAATTTTGAGGATGGTTTCCCGCTTGCTCAATCCCAGGGCGTATCCCCCCTCGCGCAAGGCGATCGGCACGTTATCGATCGCCCCTTCGCTAATGGAGGCAATAATGGGGATAATCAGCAGTCCCGTCACCAACCCGGCGCTGAGGGCGTTGAAAATTTCTAACTCGGGGATCGCCTTTTGCAACAAGGGGGTGACGAACAGAAGCGCGAAGTAGCCGTACACGATCGTGGGAATGCCAGCGAGGGCTTCGAGGGTGGGTTTTAAAACGCGGCGAGCGGTGGGGGTGGCGTACTCGCTTAGGTAAATGGCGGCGAGCAAGCCCAAGGGGAGGGCGACCGAGATGGCGATGGCAGCAATTTGGATCGTGGCGCTGGCAATGACGAGAATGCCGTAACTCGGATTGGAAAATTGCGGCGTCCATTGCGTATCGGTTAAAAATTTCCACAACGAGACTTGTTGGAAAAACAGCCACGCCTCGTAGGCAAACACGGCGACCGTGGCGAGGAAGATCGCAATGGGCAAGCTGGCGGCGAGTGCCAGAAAACCTTGTAGCAGGCGTTCGCCCCACAACAGAGAGTGCGAAGTCCAGGCTTGAGCGTTTGACGAGGCAGAAGGAGATGGGGGTTTGGGCGAATGCATGTCTGAGTTGCCAGTAACCTCACTCGCAAGCCCCAACGGAATTGGGGTTGAAGTGGCTAACCAAACGATCGGTCTGTGCGGAATGCGCTGAGACGCTAAGGGGGAGAAGGACAAGAGTGCGGGTCGCGCGCGCCATCGGTAGTGCCAACGCTATGAGTCGCGATGTCGAAATTCCAAATTAATGAAACCATCGCTGCCATCTTGTTCTGGCTCGGGGAATCGAGGTCAGGAGTCTAAGTCTATGATTTCAAAAAATGAGAACGCCCCCATTAAGATTACGTTAAAACTTAAGCGTTAAGGTGAATTTAAGACGGCAAGATTAAGGGCGATCGCGCGACGCGGCATTAGTACAATCGGGCGAGTTTGTCAACGGGCAGAGGGTTCCAGTCCAGGCGATCGCGGGGCGGTTAATGCTCTGAGTTATCATTCGATTTTCAGACATCGGGCGATCGCGAGGATAGAACTAATTTTAAAGGGTCTGATGAATTGAGAATTCAATCGCAAAGTTCGGTGCAATCTGGATCGAATCCAAAAAAAATGGGCAGGCAATTGCCTACCCAATCCATTTCGGTTGTTTTTGGTTACTTATCGTCCCGCTGGGGAAGTGGCGTGTCCAGAATCTCCATCAGCAATTCCAGTCGCGACGGACGGCACAACAGCGGCACCAAATTCGGCAGCGCGTAGTAGTCTCCTTCAAAGGTGAAGGTTTCGACGGGAATTTGCTTCTGCCGCAAGCGGGTTTCGACCCACTCGGAAATGTAGTTGCCCACGCGGACGATGACTACGTTCGGCAGAATATCCCAGGCGCGCTGGTACGCCTCAATCGCCTCGGCGGTGTAGGGGGCGGTATTTTCCCCTTCATCGGTGACCAGGACGATTTGCTCGACCCGTTGCCGATTGCGCCGCAGCGCCTCGATGCCGCTGCCAATGCTGGTTCCGCCTCCCGCGCGCAGGTGTTGGAACGCCCGTTCCCAATCGCCGAGGGTACGACCTTGCGCCCGGACGGGATAGGGCATGGTGTCGAAGGCGTAGACGAACAGGTCGGCGTCGGTAACCCCGGAAACCAGGGCAGCCAGGCGCTTGCCGATTTCGATCGCCTGTTGCATCGAACCGGATTTGTCCACCAACAGGGCGGTCGGCTTGGTAATCGTCCCGCGTCGCTTCACCTGTTCGTCGGTGACCCGTTCTAACTTCGCCGCCAGGTCGCGATCCACTCCGGCTGCATCGGCGGCGACTCGGGCTTTGTATGCCGAAACGCGATCGCCCGTTTGCGCGGTTTCGAGTTTTTGCTCGATCAGCGACTTGACTTCGGGGTGATCCATCGCTCCCCGCGCCTTCAGGGATTTGAGGTTGTTGATAACCTCCTGGGACGACATGGCATCGATCAGCGCTACCAACACCGTCGGCGTCAGTTGCTTCACCGCACCGATGGCGATCGCGTAAGGAATTTTATGCACTGCGATCGCTTCGGCTTGTTCGATCGGCGTTTGCGCTTTTGCCAACTGTTTCAGCACGAAGGCGAGGCTGTCTTCGGGGGGATTGTCCTTGAACAGCACTGCATCGGCGCGGGGGTTGGGCTTGACGTGCAAGCTGGCGTACAGGTGCTTCATGGCTTTGCGGTGGCGCAATGCCGCGCGATCGAAGAATTTGGGGTTGCTCTCGCGCGCTTGCAAATACCGACGCACCGCCGTCCGCGCCGAACGAGGCACTTTGTGCTTGTGGCGCTTCATGAAGTCCACCACCCGCGAGAGTTGGTACGGCGGAAATTCATTGAGCATCACGAATCCCGCATCCCGGTGTTCGCTCAGGGGACTGGTCAGCAAGTTGGCGAGGAACACTTCTTTGTGGTCGCGCACGTCGCCGTTTTGCTGGTACCAAACTGCCAGGTGACCGTAGAAAATCGGGTCGAGATCGATGGCGACTTGATGCAGTTCTGCCACGCTTTCGAGTTTGCGGTGGGGCGTGGTCAGCAAGCTATTGAGCAGTTCCAGCCGCAAATCGCGTTCGGCGGCTCGTACGTTTACCACGGTGACCTCCTGATAAATGTCAAGAATTGGGAGGCGGTTGTCGCACGCGATCGGTATTTTTAAAATTGAACCGCACGAGTTTGTAGAACGACAATGAAACGCTACTTTCGTAGAGTATGTAAGCTCTAACAGTCGGGGCGCGGCAACAACAACCAAGTTTCAAAAAGGGGCGATCGCCGCACGAGTTCGGAAAGCCAATGTTAACCGGGTTACCGTTGCAGGGTAAAGGTATGTATGCTTTCGCGGTTGGGGCGCGGCGATCGCGAATTTCAAGGGTTAACCGCGCAAGTCGGATGGGGAATTATGCCCGCTATTATGGTTCGGGCTTGCAGTGCTTTCTCCAAAAGCACACCGTGTTGGTTGGAGGAGTATGTAACCCCATCCGGTAATGGCGCGGCGCGATCGTTCAACGGTAAAATGACAGTCCAAGCTTTACAGCACGAACAATACGATTAAGAACGTCAGGGCAATTAAAAACACGATATTAATCGGTTCTGCTTCGGAAAAATCGCGACGGAAGTCACAATTGAGGCAACTCCAGCGGCGATCGCTTTCTCGGACGATCGTGTTCTGCTTGCAGCGAGGGCATTGGGGCAGATCGCGAGTCCAGACGTTATGCTTAGACATGGGTGACCTCCTGCGATCGACATTGATGCACCCTGGAGTTACCTCGTTTGAGGCAAAATTGCGATCGCTTCGCGCAAGTTGGAAAAGCCGTTAGTTCATACGTGGGAATTGAACCCACAATTCCCCCAGTTTGGCGGAGGAACTAGATTGGAGATCTAGTGCTTTAGCCAGTAGCAAGTATGTAAGCTTTTACCATCGGGGCGCGAAGCGAAAAATACTGAATAACGGTGGAATAGGGATAGGGCAAATAACGCTGTCGGGGGCTGCGCGCAAGTTGGAAAAGCCGTTGGTTCATACGCGGGAATCGAACCCGCTAACCACCGGTTATCGACCGATTGCTCTACCAAAAGAGCGAGTATGTAAGCTTTTCAAGTTAGGTCGCGCAGCGCGCCAGACAACGTCCTGACAGATTTCCCGCACGAGTTGGTAAAGCGGTTACCTAAAATAGCTCTATCCATTTGAGCTACCTCCCCAAAAGCAAGCGGGGAGGGTAGGATTCGAACCTACAACCGACTGTTTAGCAGACAGTTAAGCGTGTAAGCTTTATCGGTGAGGATGCGGGAAACTCAAGCCCAAATCCGCGCAAGTCTAAAAAGCCATTTCATCGCTTATCTAGTGCGATTGCCATTTCGCCACAAGAAACGCCGTTCTTGACGGGAGTCGAACCCGCAATTCCTTTCGGAAACTAGATCCCTAAGTTGCGTGTATGCTTTTTGAGTTAGGGCGCGGACGTAAACTCAATTTAACCGTAGACCGCTTCGGGGCGAACGATGATGTCCCCGCTGGGACGGCGATCCACTACGTAAGCGTTGAGTCGGTCGGCTTTAACGTCGAGATGTTGCGCGATCCGGGCTTTAATTACCGTATCTTGGGCGTTGGATGCAATGCCGAGCTGACGCGGCTCGACATCAAAGGAACGTCCTTCAAAACGAATGTGAATCATGCTGGCACCTCCGGTTGAATTGAAGCCAAGTGAAGTGACGATCGCGCTCTTTATGCCAGCATCAATTTTAATTGAGAGCTGTCAATTTATTTTACAAAAAGAGTCGTCGTTCTAGGTAATAGCGTTGATAGATTTTGTGGAATTGGGAGTCGATCTGCTGAGTGCGAGTTGGGTGAGAACTATTGAGTTCTCGCTCGGTAGTCGATGACCCCAAATCGGAAAGATTAGGCGCGATCGCGGATTTCGGAGTTATCCGAGGGCGATCGAAAACCTTGATATAAAGCAATAACATCGCCAGTGTTCCTCTTTGTTGACGAACTGCTTTAAACGTCTCAGTTGAATGTCCCAAGTTTGTATTCAGTTGTCGAGGTTCGGAGTTGGCAGGTGAAGGAGAGGCATTTACCTCGGTTTTGCTTGCCATGTCTATATACTACATAGATACTACATAGGTGTCAATAGGGTGGGAAAAATTTTTGGGAAAACCTCCCAACCAACCGCAGAAACTCGCGGATTGCGTTCCCAGCCTTCCCGACCGTACTCGATGTAGTATGCGTACTTCTTCCCCTAACCGACTCATCCAGTTGGGGGATCTTGGCTTGCACTGCGATCGCCTCTAGCGCAACATAAGAGAAGTCGTTCCTCTGCGTCTCGTACCCCCCACCATGCCAAATGCCAACCGTCGGACTTCAGCCCCGAGTGACTGGGCGATCGCGCAATTGCCGGGATTGAGCGCGTCACAGCAAGCCCAACTGCAAGCTCTGGGAATCGAAACCACGCTACAACTGCTCGAACGGGGTCGTACGGGCGATCGTCGCCAACAACTCGCCAACCAGTTACGAGTGCGCGTCCAGCAAGTCAATAAATGGGTCGCCATGTGCGATCTCGCTCGCATTCACAGCGTCGGCTGTCAGCATTGCGGCTTACTGCTCCACGCCGGAATCGGATCGGCGGCGCAACTGAGTCAAATGTCGATTCAACGGCTGCACCAGCAAATTTTGCGCTTGCAAGTGGCTACCCTGCGGCGGCGCGATCTGTGTCCCTCCACCGGGGAGATCGCCCAGTGGATTCAACAGGCGCGATCGCTTCATCAAACTTAAATAAAATATCAATCTTTATTTATTTTTGTTGCGTGATGTAAATAAAGGTAAATACTACTTCCCGCTTCTCGGCAAATCTAAAAAAAATCTATAGAATCCAGAGACTTGTATCGATTTAAGACAAAATAAATAATAAGCAACTTCAAGAAGTTTTTAACTTCTAGCCGTTGCCCGACCGCAGCAGGAGTTTTGCTGTTGTGACCTGCGAGTCGCTGCCCCAAGTTGAACGGCAGCAAGGTAGCGAACGGTCAGATCGGAATCAATTCGATCGCTCATAGGGACTGCTACCAGACTTCACCGAGCTG
>CAYQUF010000136.1:3082-12641 GCA_964420595.1 uncultured bacterium | reverse complement strand
GCGATCGCGGTATAATTAATAAGGAGTTCTCTCGGTTATCGCTATTGCCTATGTCATCCCCGACCTTTATCTGTATCGACGGTCATTCTCTGGCATTTCGCGCCTATTATGCGTTCGCCAAAAGTCGGGACGGCGGCTTGCGAACGTCGAAAGGAATTCCCACCAGCGTTTGTTACGGGTTTCTCAAGTCGTTACTCGATGTGATGGACGCCTATCAACCCGACTACATCGCGATCGCATTCGACCTCGGGTTACCCACTTTTCGTCACGAAGCCGACGATACCTATAAAGCCGATCGTCCCGAAACGCCTCAAGATTTTATTACCGATTTAAAATACCTGCAAGAGTTGCTCGGTGGCTTCAATATTCCAATTCTCACCGCTGCTGGATACGAAGCCGATGACGTCCTGGCGAGTATTAGCGATCGCGCGATCGAACGGGGATGTCAGGTTAAAATCGTAACAGGCGATCGCGACTTATTTCAACTCATCGACGATAAAAAAGGTGTCGGCGTCTTGCACTTAGGTCAAAATGCCGTTCGCCGTTCCGCTAAAGCCAATGCGGACGAGTTTGGCGCGCAACAAGTGAAAGACAAAATGGGGATTTCCCCGACGCAAATTGTCGATTATAAAGCACTGTGCGGCGACAAATCCGATAACATTCCCGGCGTGCAAGGCGTCGGACACAAAACTGCCATTAAACTCCTCGCCGAATACGGCGATCTCGATACTATTTACGCTTCTCTCGATAAAATTAAAGGCGCAACTCGTAAAAAATTAGCAGCCGGAAAAGACGCCGCCTATCACTCCCAATACATGGCTCGTATCGTCCGCGACGCACCCATCGAATTCGACTTGGAAGCGTGCAAACTCGCGGGATTCGATACCGACAAACTCATTCCCCTACTGCAAAACTTAGAATTCCATTCTTTCTTAGCGCAAATTGCCGAATTGCAACGTCGATTTGGCGGAAGTTTAGAAGCGATCGCACAAGCGGATCGCAACGAGATTGTCGAAGACGAGCAACTGTCATTTTTTAGTGCGGAAGAGACCGAAAACGCGCGCAATTCCCGCAGTTGCATCGAACCTCGCGTTATCGATACTCCCGATAAACTAGAGGAATTGGTTCGCTTGTTGCAACAGCAAACCGACCCCGACCGACCCGTGGCTTGGGATACCGAAACCACAGATTTAGAACCGCGTGACGCCGATTTAGTTGGAATTGGCTGTTGTTGGGGAGCTGAAGCGAATCAGGTGGCGTATATTCCCTGCGGACACAAACACGGTCGAAATCTCGATCGCGACTTAGCAATTTCGGCGTTGCGTCCGATTTTAGAAAGTTCCGACTATCCCAAAGTCCTGCAAAATGCCAAATTCGATCGCTTGGTATTTCGCACCCAAGGAATTCAAATGCAAGGCGTGGTGTTTGAAACCATGCTAGCCAGTTACATTCTCAATCCCGAAGGCGTTCACAATCTCAACGATTTATCTACCAGATATTTAAACATTACCGCACTCAGCTATAGCGAATTAGTTCCGAAAGGCAAAACCATCGCCGATCTCGATATTGAAGCGGTGGCGCATTATTGCGGAATGGATGCGTATACGACCTTTTTGCTGGTTCCGAAATTAAGACCCGAGTTAGAGGCGCAAACAGTCAACCTTCATGTCGAAAATCCAGACCGATTCGCGATCGCATCTTTGTACGACCTGTTAGTTCGAATCGAACAGCCGCTAGAACCCGTGTTGGCGGAGATGGAATATACGGGAATTCGGATCGATTGCGACTATCTCGCCAACTTGTCGCAACAGTTGCAGGAGAAATTAGAAGCCATTGAAACCCAAGCTTACGAAGCGGCTGGAGGCGAGTTTAATTTAAATTCGCCAAAGCAGTTGAGCGAGATTTTATTCGATCGCCTCGGGTTGAACAAACGCAAATCCCGCAAAACCAAAACTGGCTATTCTACCGATGCGAAAGTGTTGGAAAAATTGCGCGGCGACCATCCCGTGATTGACGCGATTTTAGAGAACCGGACCCTATCGAAACTCAAATCTACTTACGTCGATGCATTGCCAAAATTGGTGCGATCGGATACAGAACGAATTCACACCGATTTCAACCAAACCATTACCGCCACGGGACGGCTGTCATCCTCCGAACCGAATTTACAAAATATCCCGATTCGGACGGAGTTTTCCCGCCAAATTCGCAAGGCGTTTGTCCCCGAACCCGGTTGGCTGTTAGTCGGTGCGGACTATTCTCAAATTGAGTTGCGAATTCTGGCGCATCTGAGTCGAGAACCGGTGTTGGTGGACGCCTATCGCAATAACGAGGATGTCCATACGCTGACGGCGAAATTGCTGTTTGAAAAAGATGAGGTGACCTCAGAAGAACGGCGATTGGGGAAAACGATTAATTTCGGCGTGATTTACGGAATGGGAGCGCAACGGTTTGCTCGCGAAGCTAAGATGAGTGCGTCGGAAGGAAAGACGTTTATCGATCGCTTTAACGAACGCTATCCCCAGGTGTTCGAGTATTTAGAAGGAATGAAAAAAGTTGCGATCGCGCAGGGATATGTGGAAACGATTTTAGGTCGCCGTCGCTATTTTAATTTTAGTATCGAAAGCTTGCGCAATCTCAAAGGTTGCAACCCAGAGGCGATCGATTTAGAGGGATTAAAACTGGGTCAATACGATTCCCAACTGTTGCGAGCCGCCGCCAATGCGCCAATTCAGGGGTCGAGTGCGGATATTATTAAAATTGCGATGGTAAAATTACACGAGTTGCTGCAAAACTACCAGTCGCGGCTGCTGTTACAGGTTCATGACGAACTGATTTTCGAGGTTCCCCCGGATGAGTGGGAAACCCTGAAGCCGCAAATTGAATCGGCGATGATCTCGGCGGTCGATTTGAGCGTTCCGCTAAAGGTGGAGGTTAACGCCGGACGCAATTGGATGGAGACGAAATAGGAGGAATGATGTCGATTGACGAAATTTTAGCCAAATATGATGCTGGGGAGCGGGACTTTCAAGGAATTAATTTAAAAGGCGCGAATCTCACGGGATTGGTGCTTAAAGGGGTTAATTTGAATGGAGCCAATCTCGAACGAGCTAATTTAACTGGTGTCGATTTAAGTCATGCGAGTTTAGTGAATTCAGTTCTAGTAGGGGTTAGGCTACAACAAGCCAATTTGCAAAATGTTAATTTAACTGGAGCAGACCTCACTAATGCTTCTTTAAGCCAAGCCAATCTTCGACAAGCGTCCTTGCAACAAGCAAAGCTTCCTCGAATCCTAGGAAGTGTTGACTTGAGCGAAGTAGACTTTAGAGACTTGAATTTAAGCAAGGCGATTTTCATGAATTCGATATTAATCAAAACCAACTTCAGCAACTCAGTTTTAAGTGAAGCCAATTTTCAGAGAGCCAATTTGTCAGGTGCCTATTTTATGAATGCAAATCTCCGTAGCGCCAATTTTAGCCAAGCTAATTTACAAGCAGCTAACTTAAGCGACGCCAATCTTGCTGGTGCCAATTTGACAAGTTCGACTCTTAATAAAGCTAGATTAGTCAGAGCTAATTTAGGGGGTGCTAACTTAGTTTCTGCCAAGTTTAACGATGCAGATTTCAGTCATGCACGATTGCGAGGTGCATCTCTGTCTGTTCATGCAATTCCCAATACTACCATTCTAACTGGAGCAGAAATGCCAGACGGTACAATTCACGAATAATCCAAAAGTAGACTGTGCGATTTTCCTCTGTGTCTGGTGTGGTAAATATCGCAAAATTGCAAAATCTCCGCCAATGAATAGCGTCACCCTCAACACCAATGCTCTCCATTTCACCGACGAGCAATTTTTCCAACTCTGTCGGGATAACCGAGACTTGCGTTTCGAGCGGAATGCGAATGGAGATATTATTATTATGCCTCCGACTGGCGGCGAAACTGGACATCGGAATGCTCGCATTATCCAACAACTGCTCAATTGGACGGATGCAAGCAACCTCGGAATTGCTTTCGACTCCTCGACGGGGTTTACACTTCCCAATGGAGCCGACCGTTCTCCCGATGCAGCGTGGATTCCTTGGGAACGCTGGAATGCGATCGCGCCGGAACAAAGACAGCAGTTTCTGCCATTATGTCCCGATTTTATCGTAGAATTGCGCTCTCGGAGCGATCGCCTCGATACCATTCGGGAAAAAATGCAGGAATATCTCGACAATGGGATGCGTTTGGGATGGTTGATTGACCCAATTTCGCAAACGGTAGACATCTATCGATCGCACGCTGAAGTGGAACGATTGCAACGTCCCGAAACGCTATCGGGGGAGGACGTATTGCCGGGGTTTATTTTACAGTGCGATCGCCTGTTTTAAAATCCAATCGAGGGCAATCAATATATGATTTTATCATATAGCATATTTTTAAATTTTTCAATTAAAATAAATTCAGGACTTCGGGAGGAAATATGCTAACCGTCATTTCACCCGAGAAACTTTATCTATCCGCAGGAACTGTCGTGCGATCGCCTGCTACTTGGTCAGAATATCAAGCATTATGCCAGCAGCGGGGAGATAATTCCATTCCTCGGATTAAGTATCGTTCGGGGGAAGCGATTCTCATGTCACCCTTGCCACAACACGGACGAGAAGCCAGCTTAATTGCAGATATTATCAAGGTACTGCTCGATTGGACAGGGTACGAATATGACTCGTTTACCCCGGTGACGATGCAATTGCCAGAAGAGAGCGGGATCGAGCCAGACTATTGCTTCTACATTGACCATTGGGAAGCGATTTCAGGTAAAAAACGAATTGATTGGCGCACCGATCCGCCACCGGATTTAGTTCTTGAAATTGAGGTAACCAGCTATTCAGACGTACGGGATTATCTACCCTATCGAGTTCCAGAAATATGGTTATTTCGCAACCCCCAACTGTCGATTTACCAACTTCAAGGCGATGAGTATGGCGTCCAATCTCAAAGTCGGTATTTTCCCGAAGTCAACCTTTCTGAAATCATTTCTCAATGTATGCAAATTGCCGATCGCCGCAATACCAGTGCAGCAATTCGCAATCTGAAACAAAAATTGTCAGGGTAGAAGCGCAGAACCAATCGATTGATTTAAAATAGGGATAATTCTAACGTAAATCCAGGCAAAACATTCTCTCCTGATAACATTGTGGGCAATTTCACAACTTCTCTCGATCGCTCTTGACGATAGATTTCAACTTGTTGGTGTTGCGGGTCGATTAACCAACCCAATCGCAAACCGCTATCGAGGTATTCCTGCATCTTCTCTTGCAATCCATCCAAGGAATCGGTACTCGATCGCAATTCGATCGCAAAATCAGGACAAATCGGCGGGAATTTTTCTCGTTCTTCGGGGGTTAAGGCATTCCAGTGATGGTTAGCAATCCAAGCAACATCGGGAGAACGCCGACCGCCATTGGGTAAGCGAAAAATCGTAGAAGAACTAAAGACTTTGCCAAGCTTAGTCTGACGATTCCACAACCAAACAAAACCATTTAAATCGGCTTCTCGATTACCGCTAATTGCACTGACAGGAGGCATAATCAGTAATTTCCCTTTAGCAGTTTTTTCGAATCGCCAATGTTCGTTAGTTTGGCAGAGTCGATAAAACTGCTCGTCGCTTAAACAAACTGCTTCTAAGTTTAAAGTAATGGGTTCCGATACAATCATTCTCTTCTACTTTAGCTGCTAAATACTTCGGAGATATTTAAATTAAGCTCTCTAAATCCAGGAGATATGACTAAATCATTTCCAAAAAAGCTTCCGACTTCTGTATAGCTACTTCCAGTCAACCCTAAAACTAAAATAGTTTGAGATTGAGGGTCAACAATCCAATATTCGGGAATGCCGCAATCCTGATACTGCATCTTTTTAGCAATGTAGTCTCTCTCCCTTTGCAATTCACCAGGACTGACCACTTCAACGACCAATAAAGGGGATGCCATCGATAGGCGAATAGTGTTGCGCTTTAATAACTGTTGAACGTGTTCTTCTCGAATAATAGTTAGATCGGGATAGCGGTTTTTGGGTTCGCCTCTGACTTCTAGTTCTAACCCGTGTCCTCGAACGCGACGATGACCTACAATTGCGGCAAATTGCAGGAATAGAAAATTCGCAATTTCAACATTCAACCCTGACTCTGGCGGCACTTCAATTAATTCTCCATTAAATAACTCATAAAGTTTGTCCGAATTGTCGTCGTATTGTAAATATTCTTCAAAAGTTTTAAATCGAGGCTTGACGGTAACCATAAAATATATCCTCTCAACTCTTGTATAAAGCAGGCGATCGCAGCCGGCGCGACTCGCAAATTTCTAGGCTAAGGTATAGTTCGCATTGTACGAAAAACTTGGGGTTTGTCACTACACCAACCGATCGCCTGCATTCAAACGCCATTCGTATCATTTTGCGATCCAACCCGTTCTGTATATCCCAAAACTGGGAAAAATTAAGTTAACTTGGAGAAAATCGCGGTTTGAGGCTCAATTGGGTGCAATGCACTACCGTCCTGCTCGATCGATCGTTGTCCTGCTGCTGTGCTTGGCGAGTGCGGCGAACGTCCCCGTGGCGCGATCGCAAGACTCTCCCACCGAACCCCGCGACGAACCGTCCAATCGCCTGAGTGAATTTTGGCAAGACGCCAAACCCCTCGTTTCGCAACAGTTATTTTTAATTGACGATATCGAACAAGCACTCGCTGCGGGAGATCGAGATCGCCTCAATGACGCGCGACGCCGCCTCATCCTCAACACCGCTGCTGCGAACCGCTTTCTCGAACGACGATACGCTCGACCGGCGCGATTGTGCGATTCGGCGCAACTGCAACCGGGATATCCCGAACTGTTGCAATCCGAGGTCACCCTACCCGATAACGCGAACCTGACCGAGTCGCAACGCCAAGTCTATTGCGGCTTATACGCTTCGACGCAACGGTTGGAACGGCTGCTTCCCCTGCTCAACCAACGCCTCGACCAATTGGGAGGATTTCGCCAGCAACCCGCGACGACGCAACGTCCTTATTCCGTGATTCCCGGCGTGGAACCGCGCCAACCGGACGAACGTATCGAGGCGCAACCGCCGTTGGTCGGGATTCCGGTCAAACCTCCCGAAGCCGACGCCAAACCGCGCATTCCACCCGCGATCGCGCAGCCGCAAGCTACTGTCGTTCCCCTGCAAACGGCGCAACAGTTTATCGCCAGAGCGATCGCTGCGTTTCCACCCTCGGTCGAGTTTATCACTCCCGCCGAGGCGCGAGCTAGAGAAGAACGGTTTTCTTATACCCTTGCACCGTCTGAATTGCTGGTTTATTTAGAATTTTTAGCACTTCCTTATACAGGAATTGCGCGCGTTTTACCTGCCGAAGTTTACAGAATTCAAACCAATCGCTTGCAAGCGGCGATCGCGGATCGGTTTCCGTTTGCGCCGTTACTGGCAAAAATTGATGAGATTGATGATGAAGAATTCGTGCCGCGTTTTAAAATTCAATTAGATGGCGATCGGTTTGAATTAGTGCAAATGGGTTTGGATTACGGCTTCATTGCGAATGTGGGAGATATTCCCCTAGAAAAACTCGATCCGCAATTAGACACGGTTAATCTCAATTCCCAACTGCAACAATTTTTCCTGTCCTATCGACCGCCAGACAAACTCGATACCCTGCAAGAAGACCGCCAGCGATTTTTAACGGGAAAATTAGATAAATTCGACCTACCGCAACCCGTCACAACCGACATCCCGGTCGAACTCAACCATACGTACTTAATGCGATCGCTCCAATTCGACCTTCCCGACATTCTGACCGTAGAGCGCAATATTACCGATCGCGAACGCCGCTTGCTCGACATTCTTCTCGATATGCCAAGTCGCGACTTATTAATTGCCTTTCGTCCGGTCAGACAGCGCGAAGATGGTAGCTATACTGTCCTCTGGCGGGTATTGAATCGATTTCCCGATCCGCAAGTGGAAGACTTGCACAAATACGTGAATTATCCCGATTGGCCGCAATATTAACTAACGCCAATCGAATCCAATCGCATCGAGATTGTCTTGCGTCCAATTGTCGTAATAGCCGCTGTTGCGCAACGTTGGCGTCACCTGTTTGAGTTGTTGTTTCGATTGAATCGCTAAGTGAGAATAGGGCGATTGTCGGGTATAGACGCCTTGAATATTAAAGCGATCGCGCGGGTGACCGCCAAATCCAACTAAATCGAATGAGACGAGTTTGCGAGTGAGATCTTCGACAAACTGCTGGAATTCGGATAGAGAAATCCGGTCGCGATCGGGATGAATAACTAATAAAATTTCGGAATCCTCATCGCGATTGAATGTTTCAATGATTTCCATCAATTTCGAATTCACTTCGAGATCTCGTTCGGCGAACCGATACACTCGAAACATAATGGCGCGATCCAGACGAGCCTTGCGTGCAAACGGACAAACGGGAAGATTGCCAAACACTGGGTGCGGGACTTCAATGAAATCTTTCATATATTGAAGCATATCGGAAATGACTCGATCGTCGCGATCGCTCATACAAAGTCCGTCCTCAATTCAACCAAAGAGTGCGATTTCGAGCCAAATTGCGCTAGGGTAGATTGGAATGCTTAACCTGTGGAGTAACCGACTCGGTGTTGTTCCAAAAACCTTTCCTGCTACGGCTCCTGCTGTCTGCAAGTTTGCTCGCCTCGCTCAGTGCTTGTGCTAGCAACGGAGCGTCCAACCCGTTTGCTCCCGACCCACAATTGCAAGCGGAGTCCAGATCGCAACCCCCAGCCAACTCGCCAGATGGCGAAGATAGCCCTGCGGCTATATTACCAGATAACTTTCCAGATGAAATTCCGCAATACCGTCCCGCACAGGTACAGGAGGTTACCGAACCGAGGGAAGACACGACAGCGACGCAAGTTCGCTGGACGAGTCCCGATCCGACCAATGCGATCGCGCAGTATTATAAAAGTCAATTTCAAGATAATAACTGGCAACTTATAAGTGAAAATAATCGCGACGGTCAAATAATTTTAGAAGCTCGTCGGGATAACTTGCAGGCGAATATTTCGATTCAACCGGGTTCGCAAGCCGCGAGCGAATTCACCATTGAATATCAGACTGGGAACGAAACAACTGCATCCCCCGAACCCGAAGCATCGCCGACCGCTAGTGCAACCGATAATGCCACTCCAAAAACGCGATCGCAAACCTTTAACGATCTCGACAACGCACCGGAAGAACTGCGTCCTTATGTTCGAGATTTAGCAAAATTAGGCATCTTTTCCACCTCTTCCGAAGGTGCGAAAAACGAAGACGCCGTATCGGATAGTCAATTCAATCCCAACCAACCCGTCACCCGACGAGAATACGCGCGTTGGTTAATGGTTGCAAACAATACTATTTACGCCAATCGTCCGTCAAAACAAATTCGTTTGGGTCTCGAATCCGAAGATCCCACCTTTGAAGACATACCCGCTAGCGATCCGGATTTCCCCGAAATTCAAGGATTGGCAAATGCTGGCATTATTCCCAGTCCTTTAAC
>CAYQUF010000136.1:0-2982 GCA_964420595.1 uncultured bacterium | reverse complement strand
TATACGATGTTATTTCAACCGAACAAAAGCGTCACCCGAGCCGAAGCCGCATCGACCTTATGGTATTTCGGCTATCAAGGAGAAGGACTGTCTGCTGAAGACGCACTAAAAGACCGTTCGTAGTAAACGCTTTAGCGTTTTACCCCTTCCAAGGATGAAAACCATAGGGGTTTGGTCTCCAAACCCTTCCCCAACGTTTATCGCACCACAGAGTCACAGAGGACGCAGAGAGAAAGAGAAGAATCCGCCAACCTACAACGTAATCGACAACACCCCCAAAATCATCATAACCGCACCCGTCAGCCGTTCCTGAATCCCTTGTTCCTTAAACACGAAATAGCCAAACAGCACGCCAATCAACGCACTCATTCGCTTAATCGAAATCACGTGAACCACCAACGTCATGCTCAACGCCGTCATCTGACAGCCAACCGCGAGAGCATTGCAAACGCCAATTAATCCTAACGTTTGCCAAGAATCGGGGATTCTACGAAAATTATGCCACGATTTTCGCGCCACAATTGGAAACATGGTTATTGCCACAAATCCGTAAACGCACGTCACCCAAAATAGCGGCGAAGAATTGTTCAATCCCACCTTATCGAAACTCGACGTCACGCTCCAGAGAAATGCCACGAACAGCATTAACTTTGGACCGGATTCGCGTAAAAGCGATCGCAAAGGAGCCAAATACCCCCGTTTTGCATCTCGAACGTTAAGAACATACGCACCGCTTACAATTAAAACGACGCCAACAAAATCCAGAAACGTTGGATGTTCTCCCGCAATAATTGGCGACGTTAATAATAAAAATAGCGGCGTAAACGTAATCAAAGGAACCGCCAGAGATAAATCAGCTTGCTTCAGCGCCCTCATATACAGTAACGTTGCAATCACATTCACGCTACCGCTGGCTAACAACGCTGTCCAAAAGCGATCGCCCAATTCCGGAATGCCGACAATTAGCAAACTCGGCAACAACAAAACAAATGTCAGAAACGAAAATAGCCAGGCAATAATATAGTTATCAAACTGTTTTAAACTCTGCTTGCTAAACACATCCTTAGACGACTCAAAAAAGGCAGTCAAAAACGAAAATACAAACCAAGTCATAATCCTCCGAGCAAGCTATTCGACACAGTCATTGAAATTCGGTCTTGGCAGGGGACGACACTCTGCTAAAATCGTCATGTCCGATCGCCGGATGTATCTGAGACTACAACGCGCAATGAAACGCAGAAAGTTTCTCGGTAACGTTACAATTGGTGCCGCTAGCACCGCAACCCTGGCAGCTTGTACCCAAGGTTCCGGAGGTTCCGGCGTACAAGCGGGGTCGCTCCCGCGAGTGCAATGGAAAATGGTCACCAGTTGGATTCCCTCCCTCGACACGATTCACGGTGGCGCAGAAACAGTCTGTCAGCGGATTAGCGAAATGACAGACGGTCGCTTTACCATCAAACCCTATGCAGCCGGGGAATTGGTACCGGGATTGCAGGTTCTCGACGCCGTGCAAAACCAAACTGTCGAGTGCGGTCACACCGCAGGTTATTATTACACGGGAAAAAATCCGGCGCTGGCATTTGCCACTTCGGTTCCCTTCGGACTCAACGCGCAACAACAGAATGCATGGCTGTATCAAGGTGGTGGTTTAGAAGCACTGCAAAAAATTTACAGCGATTTTAACGTGATTAATTTTCCCGCCGGAAATACTGGCGCGCAGATGGGAGGCTGGTTCAATCAACCGATTCAAACCGTCGAGGATTTGCAGGGATTAAAAATGCGAATTCCCGGTTTGGGGGGTAAAGTAATGGAACGATTGGGGGTCAACCCGCAAGTGTTGCCGGGAGGCGAAATTTTCCTGGCTTTAGAACGAGGTGCAATTGACGCGGCGGAATGGGTCGGTCCCTATGACGATGAAAAGTTAGGATTGCACGAAGCAGCGCAATACTATTACTATCCCGGCTGGTGGGAACCCGGACCGACGTTAGAAGTGATTGTCAATCGTGCGGCGTGGGACAATTTACCGAAAGAGTATCAAGAAGTGTTTAAAACGGCAGCGTATGAGGCAAACATGACGATGCTTGCGAAGTACGATACCCGCAATGGCGCAGCACTTCAGCGGTTGGTGGATGGTGGAACGGAATTAACGCCGTACAGTCAAGAAATTATGGCAGCGGCGCAAAAGGCATCGTTTGAATTATACGAAGAAAATGCCAGCCAAGATAATACGTTTCGGGAACTATACGAGCAGTGGAAAGCGTTTCGAGAACAGGTGTATGCTTGGAATCGGATTAACGAGTTGAGTTTTAATCAATTCGCGATCGCCCAGTCGGAATAATTGGCGTATGAGCGGGTTATCTCCGGTGCTTAAACCTGTCAGTCAGATCGAGTTGGCTCCCGGAAGCGCGATCGCCATTCCAAATGTCAACTGGCAGGAATTTGAGGCAATTTTGGCGGAGTTAGGCGACAAACGCTCTGCTCGAATTGCTTATGTTCGAGGTCTTTTAGAGATAATGGTTCCGCTTACCGAACATGAGAAACCGAAGGAAATAATGTCGGATATTGTCAAACTTTTGCTCAAACTTTCGGGGCGAAGTTACGAGCCGTTTGGTTCGACGACATTTAAACGGGAAGGAACTGCTGGAATCGAACCGGATGCTTGTTTTTATATCCAAAATTATCGAGCGGTTATCGGTCGTCGCCGACTCGACCCCGATGACCCGCCTCCGGATTTAGCGATTGAGTCGGATGTGACCTCGAAGACCGTGTTATCGGCTTACGAAGCGATTAGCGTTCCAGAGGTGTGGGTGTACGATCGCCCGAAGTTAACGATTTTTGTATTAACTGAAGGCAGATACTGTCAATCTGAAACCAGTCCGACGTTTCCAGATATTAACATTGTCGAAACAATTCCACAGGCGATCGCGCGATCGTGGGAGGTGGGACACGTGGGAGCGTTGGAGGAATTTCGACAGGCGATCG
>CAYQUF010000135.1:0-12719 GCA_964420595.1 uncultured bacterium | reverse complement strand
AGCACTGAAGTGCTTTCACCAGTTCAGCCACCTCTCCAGAAAAGGGAGTAGCAGGACTCGAACCCGCAACCGAGCGGTTAAAAGCCGCTTGCTCTGCCAAGTTGAGCTATACTCCCTTCCTCGTTAATGGAAGCCCCAACGGGATTCGAACCCGTGTCTTCTGAGCGAAAATCAGAGATCCTTGTCCTCTAGACGATGGAGCCAGATAGCGGGAGCGACGAGACTCGAACTCGCAACCTCAGACTCGACAGGTCTTTGCTCTAGCCATTGAGCTACGCCCCCCTATTGACGATCTCGCGTACTACATATTGAGTTTTCGAGGTTCGGTCGGAACGTTGGGATTGGAGCGGTTTGCTGCTTTCCCGTTCGCTCTTAAGTATATACTACAAATATACTACAAAAACGTCAAGGGTTGGAGCCAATTTTTTTGAGAATTGGCTGAAAAGTCGATGTAGCAAGCTTTTGGGAAGCAGCCGCAATGGGGCGATCGATGTAGTATGCCATACCGATCGCGCGGGAGAATTTGGAAAATCTCAGTGCAGGAAACCGTGAGGCGTTGTGGGGTCAGGCTTAGCGCCGTCGCGGTTTAGATAGCTTGGCAACGCACCACAAAGACACGAAGCGCACAAAGGCGTCTCGTCACACTTATAACTGGATTGCAACTTAGATGTAGTATGAATGTTGGGGATCGCACGCCACACCCGTTCGCTCAGTTCGAGCGATCGTTGTTTTGCTCTAATCGTCTGCGGGGGGAAAGAAAATCACCGGATGCCAGCTATTGCGCAGCACCTTACCGGCAAAACTCGGACTCGACCACTCTAGGAGTTTGCCCCAGTTTCTCGACGAAACGGCGATCGCGCTAATATCGTATTCTTGCGCCATCTCTAAAAGTTCTGGGAGCGGTTCCCCTTGGCGCACTTCTGTATCGACGCTCAAGCCCAACTCTTGTAACTCTCCCTGAATTTGGGCGAGCTTCTCGCGCCTCTGGTCGATTAAATAGTCCCTGGGAACCGATCGCCTCATGCCAACTTCGATGATGCTGGTTAACAGGCAGCCTTCTAAGGAGTTCTCCGGGCGGTTGACGGCAAAATGCTTAATGCGATCGATTAAATACTTTGCAGCTTCGGTGTCGTCGTAGGGAACTAACAGATAGCGACACAAATGCTGGCAGCGCAGATCCAGTTCTTCGCAAGTATAGGTTGAAACCAACTGAGGTCGCATCGTCAGCAGCGGTTTCGTGGTTTTTTCCGATAGCTTGACGGTGGTGCTGCCAAATAGCTTCTCGCGCAACAGGGTGCGGCTGTGCATCCCCAAGACAATGGCGTCGAGGTCGTATCGGTCGAGCATCCTGAGCGTTGCATCGACTTCAGGACCCGATTCGACTTCCACGTGAACTTCAACGCCATCAGGGATGCCATCGAGCGCCTTAGACAGTCGTTCTCGCGCCATCTCCATGCCTTTCCGATCGACCCGTGGGATTTCCCCTTCTTTCCACACGGGAACTGAGTGGAGAAAGACAATTCGTTGCAGACCGCTGGCTGCCAAACTCGGGATAAACCCTGCCAGGCGATGCAGTCCGTCTTCAAAATCCGTACAAATTAAAAGACTTTTAAACATAACGCGGGAATTCACCGGGGTCTTACTCAATACCCTAGCACCCTAGCGCTCGAACTCAGCCGTTTGGAGCGAATTTATCGGCTTTCTTGCGAATTCGATGAAACATTTCTATAAATCCATGTCCTCAGCAGACATTGTATTTGGATTGCAGCAGCGCTGACGCCCCAGCATCCCCAGCTCCCTTCTCGACGAGAAACGAGCAAGAGAAGGAGGTCGCCGACTGCGATTCGGACGACGTTACTCGAACGAGGGACCACCTTCTAAGCCCCATTGATGCTTGAGCAAGTGCTTGTAGGTGGCTTCGCGCATCATCATGTGTTCGTACAGTTTGACTAGGAATTGCTGGGCTTGCTCGCGACTCATCGAAGCCACTTGCGATTCAAACGAGCGCAGGCTGAATTCCTGTTCGAGGGAAAGTTGGATGGGTTTATCCATGGTTGTATCCTCCTAATTCGAGGGAGATCGACTCGCGGGGGTTCCAGCGGAATGATTCCGGGTTAGCCGCGCTGTTGTTAAAAAATATAACAAACATTTGACAAAATTGCCAACCTTTGTCCCTATCTCTGTCAAAAGACGATGAACTCTGTTTTTGCGTTCCCCAGACGAACGAGTCTATTTGTAACAATCTGTCAACTGTAAAAATGCTCATGCTGAACGATAAGTGGACGGGCGAGCGATCGCTTGTTGACGATCCGTTTAGGGGGTTGTCATCACGGCGATCGCTCTTTAAAATAATCGAGGGTTATAAAATAGAGCTACGCTTGTACCCATAGGTAAACCGTAAAGTCCGATCGCGCATCTAACTTGAGATAGAAAGATCGGCGCACCGACACGACGATCGCGCCTCGGCTCCCTTTATTTACCAGCATTCCCATGCAAAAGCGTCCGCCAGTCAGGGAGCTAGCGGATGTTATGAATCTAAATTTTCTCGATCGCCTCTATTCGCCGTCCTTATCGTCCACCGACACCAACACCACCGTAATGTTGTCGTGTCCGCCCTTTTCCTTAGCAGCGGCGACCAAAGCACTAGCGGCTTCCTCGCTATCGGACGTGGATTGCAGGTGAGACGCGATCGCATCGTCGGTTAATTCTTCCGTCAGACCGTCGCTGCACAGTAGCAAGCGATCGCCCGGTTGCGCGTGAACCTCTTGAATTTCGACGTCGCCCACATCTTCGCGACCCAAACATTGCAGCAATACGTGACGGTAGGGATAGGTACGGACTTCGTCGGGGGACAGACTGCCCATTTGTACCGCCCGCGCCACCAGGGTATCGTCTTCGGTAATTTGCTGGAACTCGTCTCCGCGCAAGCGATAGATCCGCGAATCGCCCAAATTGGCGCAAGTCACCCTAGAATTTTCGCCCTCGGTACTGGGGTTAGGACGAAAGGCGATCGCCACGGCGGTAGTTCCCATATCGGCGCGATCGGGATTTTGGAGCTGATCGTCGAGGATCGCTTGATTGGCAGCCAAAAATGCCCCTTCCAGCAAGGATTCCGAACTTTGAGCCGAATCCCAACGCTCGCGCAAATACGACTGAATCGTTTCCGCCGCAATCCGACTGGCTTCTTGTCCGGCGGCATGACCGCCCATGCCATCGGCGACAATAAAAAAACGTCCGTCGGGGTCGATGTAATACGAGTCTTGATTGGCGGTCCGAACCAGACCCGTATCGCTCAGACCGGCAAAAGAAAGCTTAAACTTCATAACTGAGATCGATCAAAACATGCGATCGTATTTATCGAGGCGCATGAGCAGTCGAATAAACGCCACTGCAATTGTCCCGGCTAAGAGGGCAACTAGCAAGGCTAGCCATACCATACCATTAACCAGCAAGAGCGTCGCCGATAGGGTGAAGCCACAAATCAGCAAGGCGTAAGTGCTGCTCAACTGCAAGCTGCTGATGCGACGCAAGATGCGATCGGTCTCGATCGATCGCACCCGCACGCGAATGTCGCCGCGTTCGAGCTTGTCCATCGTCTCTTCCAGCCGACGGGGGAGATTCAGCGCCGTATTGCTCGCTTGGGTCGCTTGGCGGCTCAATTCGCCAAAAATGCTATTGCTATCGAAATTATTCGTTCCATTATTCATGATTTGAAACGCAAATGGTTTGGCAACTTCCATGAAATTAAACTCGGGATCCAATCCCTTCCCCACCCCTTCCAGGGTCGAAAACGCCCGCATCACAAAGGTAAAGGTGGCCGGAAAGCGAAACGGCTGGTCGTAGGCAATCTCGTAGAGATCGTCGCTAATCGCTGCCACCGACTGCGTTTCGAACGGCTGGTCCATCAAATTATCCAGAATGTACTGGATCGATCGCCGCACCGGACCCATATCGTCCATTTCCGAGAGCGCTCCCAACGCTACCAGGGACGATACCACGCGATCGGCATCTTTTTGCGCCACCCCGAAAAACGTATCCATCAGCTTTTCGCGAATGTCGGGACGCACGTGTCCCATCATGCCGAAATCGTAGAAAATCAGCGATCCTTGCGGACTCACGGCAATATTCCCCGGATGGGGATCGGCGTGGAAAAAGCCGTGATTGAGTAACTGCTTCAGATACGCCGTCGCGCCCAAACTCGCCAGGCGCTTGCGATCCAGTCCGGCAGCTTCGAGAGCTTCGTAGTGACTGATTTTAATACCAGGGGCGTATTCGAGAGTCAAAACCCGCGTTGAAGTATAGCGCCAGTACACCCGAGGAACTCGCACCCAATCGAGATCGCGAAAATTGCGCCGAAATGTATCGGCGTTGCGACCTTCATTGAGATAGTCAATTTCTTCGTACAGAATGCGGCGACATTCCTCGTAAATACCCAGCCAATCGCGACCCCGACCCCAATCGGGATGGTTTTGGAAATACTTGGCAATTTGTTTGAGAATGCCCAAGTCGATTTGAAATAGTCGCCGCAGTCCCAACCGCTGCACCTTGACGACCACCTCTTCGCCCGATTTTAACTGGGCTTTGTGAACCTGTCCCAAACTCGCCGCTGCTAGGGGAATCGGGTCGAAATATTCGAACAGGTCGGCAACGGGTTTGCCAAAATCCTGCTTGACAATTTTTTCGACTTGGTCGTAATTAAAGGCGGGAACGCGGTCTTGCAGTTTGGAAAGTTCTTCGACATAGGCAGTGGGGAACAGATCCGAGCGGGTTGAGAATAGCTGCCCGGCTTTGATAAACGTCGGACCGAGATCTAAGAGGCTTTCGCGGATCCAAATGGCTTGACGGCGACGGCGCGCCTGCCGTTTTTCGTCGGTATAGCCACCGACATAACTCCACGGCTTGCTGTCGAGCCACAATCCCCACAACAGCGTCAGCACGAAAGTCCAAATTTCGACCCGCCGCCGATTGCGCGAATAGCGCTCCCGATTCCAGCGATACGAGCGATCGCTGTAGGCTTTGCGGCGGTTTCCTTTCAATGTATCGCTGCTGAGAAGGCGTTCGATGGGGCTCGAACTCTCTGGATACTGATTCCCTGTAATCGAGTCGTTAGAAACGGCAGACACTCGCGCTCCCCGTTAAATGGATTTCAAGCAATAGTGACGATGGCGTGACAGCGTGCGCTAAACCGAACGGCTGCGATAGCGCTGCAATTCGGTTCGCAGTTGAGCAATTTCAGCTCTGAGATTATCGATAATAGCTTGTAAGTCTTGCGGCTCGGCAGATCCCGACACTCCGCCACTAGGACTGGCTTGTCCGACGGACTGTTCGGCGCGTGCGGCGCGTTCTTCGACTTGTGCGACAAACTGGCGCAAGCGCTCCCGTTGTTCGGCATCGAATTTGCCAATTTCGCCGAGCGCGTCGGTTAACGCCCGTTCTAGTTCTTCGTTGAGGGTTTCAGCCAAAGCACGACCGATAAAGAATGCGTGGACTAGGGGATTAGTCATGGAACTCGATTGATTTGGCGCGTCCGCAACAAATTATAACGTAGCTGAGTTCACTGCTGCCGGGATCGGGGGATTAGAGGAGTGGGAGATGGGGACAGGGAGAAACTTTGCCAGCTCTCACCCCCATCTCCAGTGTGCGTTCGAAGCGTCGTTGCCCTGTGAATCCCTATCTCCCTCTACGACTGCGGACTGAGCAACTCCACCCCATCGCAGCCATCGTACTCTTGCAGGTACACCTTCACCTGTTCGTCGGTTGAAGTCGGCAGGGTTTTGCCCGTGAAGTTTGGGTGAATCGGTAAGTCCCGATGTCCTCGGTCGATCAAGACAACCAACCAAATAATGCTGGGACGACCGTAATCGTTGATGGCGTTGAGGGCGGCGCGAACGGTGCGACCTTTATAAATTACATCATCGACGAGGATGACAATTTTTCCACTCAGGTCGAAGGGAATGTCAGTGCGTTCGGGGGTGCGAACGCCAATGCGATCGAGATCGTCGCGATAGAAGGTAATATCGAGTGCGCCGACGGGAACCGATACGTTCTCGAGCAATTCAATTTGAGCGGCAAGGCGACGAGCGAGAGGAACGCCACGGGTGTAAATTCCCAATAAAACCAGCTCGGATAGGTCGCTGACTCGCTCGACCACTTGCGATGCCAAACGGGTTAAGGTACGGCGGAGTTCTTCTTCTGAGAGAATTTCAACAACTTTGGCAGACATAACATTTGAAAGTAGGGATTGGTTAAACGGACAAACGTGCCACAATGATTCCGAGGGCGATGGTAATTCCCAGCCAACTCAGCACGCAATAGCGAGTCAGTTGTAGGGCTTGGCGAATTTTGAGGGGGGTAATTGCTTCGATCGGATCGCCTAAAAGCGGTTTGGGTTTGGCAGTGCCTCGATACCAGTTGGTGCCGCCGAGTCGGACGTTGAGAACGACCGCGTAGGCGCATTCGCTCCAACTGGCATTGGGACTCGAATCGGCGATCGCATCCTGTCGGCATCGCTGCCAAACGTAACGGGGTTTGCCGCCAATTACGCCCACGCTCGCGACGGTCAAACGACAGGGCAACCACGTCAATAAATCGTCACTTCGAGCGCTAAACCAGCCCAGATCGGTGTAGGGTTGTTCTCGGTAGCCGATGGTGGAATCGAGAGTGCTTACCGCTTTGTAAGCCATGGCGATCGCAACGCTGCCCGTGGGTAAAAATGCCCCAACGATCGCGTAGAATAGGGGAGCCATCATCCCGTCGGTTGCATTTTCGCTAACCGTCTCCAAAACGGCACGCAAGATTTCGGATTTTGATAAATTTTGGGTATCTCGTCCGACATAGTGCCTCAATCGCTCTCGGGCGGCGATCGTGTCGTTTGCCATTAAGGGGTCGATAACATCTTCGGCTGCCATTCTTAGGCTGCGAGCGGCGAAACAGCTTGCCAGGAGAATGCTTTCGAGAGCAATCCCGAATGGGAAATAGATCCGATAGGCGATCGTTACAATTCCCCAAGCGATCGCGCCGCTGCCGAGGACAATGGCAATCGCGAGAACGATACCCGCCAGACGGCGGGTGCGCTCAGAATTCCATCGCGCTAAAATGAATCGAACCGATCGCGCGATCGCCGCTCCGATCGATTGAACCGGATGGGGCAATCCCCACGGATCGCCAATAAAATAGTCTAAACTCGCAGCGATCGCTAAAACGACAAGATGCCGCTCTAGATCGCCGAGTGGAACGGCCGCTTCAAATATTGATGCAAAATTCACTGGCTCGGTTGACCCCCCTGGTTAAACGACGAAACTCGTTTCTTCCCCTTGTGCGGCTTGCCAACTCCGGGCATCGTAGTAGAGATCCTCGAGAGAAATACTGTAAAGGGCTTCTTTTAACTTCTGATGCAATCGGTTCCACAGGGTAAAGGTAACCCAGTCTTCCGGTTGTTGGGCGTCGGGAGTGTGGCGCGGTAGGGGTTCGATCGTTTCGCCAACGGCTTCGAGAATTTGACCCAACGAGATTCGATCGGGCGATTGTGCTAATTGATAGCCCCCTTGAGCGCCTCGAACCGATTCGACTAAACCGGCTCGACGCATCTGGATCAGTAATTTTTCGAGATAGGCGGCACTTAGACCTTGGCGGCGAGCGATCGCGCGAACGGAGGTGGGTCGATATCCCGGTTGCAGGCTCAAATCGAGCAATGCCTTGACACTATAGTGACCGCGAGTGGTTAACTTCATCCTTTTGTCGAATCCTAGCGCTGAAATATTAGTATTTTCTCATCTTTACCTGTTGACATCGGTAGCGATCTAGCGTTGGAGTCCCACGGCGGGGATCCGGAGCGATCGCGATCGCAGATCTCGGCAAGTTCTTCTCTCTCGAGACTAGAAAGATCGTCATTCGAGCTAAGACCGCCAAACCCGGATCCAAAATTGACAGGATTGGGGTAGTATAGTCATACAACCTGATATAAATTCGGGCGTTTATTTGTATCAACGGTCAGCTAAACTAGAATCAATGTAAAATGTTGACCGACCCTCCGACGTGACATTGATGAATAAAAAGGCAGAAATGGAACCCCTAACGGGCACAGCACTACTGGAAAAAGTCAAACAGCTCGGCAATCTCAGCAAAGAAGAGAAAGCAAAAGCCTGCGGCTACTCCACCCAAACGAAAAATGGCGTAGAGCGCGTCAACATGATGAAGTTCCTGAATGCGCTGATCGACGCAGAAGGAATCGAACTTGATGGCAAGCAAGCCTCTAACGGACGCGGCGGTCGCTCCGCTAGCTACCGGATCGGCGTCCAGTCGAATGGAAATTTGCTCATCGGTGCAGCTTATACCAAACAAATGGGACTGAAACCGGGAGACGAATTTGAAATTTCACTCGGACGCAAACACATTCATTTGCGACAAATCGATCCGCAAGAGGAAGATTCCTAGAGAGAAAAGGGCGATCGTTCCCGTGGCGGTCGCCGCTATTTCTCCCGTCGCCTGCAACCGAGTTCGGGACGGCGGTCGTCTCCCCGTGCGAGCGTATGGCAAGGGGACGATCGCGAATGGTTCCCCTCTAGTGCGATCGCCATAGAAATTCGATTTCGCCCGCCACCCCAAATTACCGGGGTGACGGTTTTATTGTATTGATTTTGGCAGATCGTTCTGGATCTCGAACACGCCGAAAGAGCGATCGCGATCGCACCGCAAGTTTTCGACGAACCGTTACGCTGGTGAAAGATTAACAATTCACGATCGCGTCCGACCCGCCTCAGCCGGTAATGGGTTGAACCCAAACTAGGGGCGATCGCCCGAAAACGCCGTTTCTTCACTTGGGTGGAAACGATTGGCGGCAATCGGTGGCGCGGGGACAATCTTGTTGCTAGGGAGGTCGGCTGCCGTGCCCTAATCGAACCATGCTATCCTTTCGAGACCGCTCGCTCGAGTGCCATCCGAAAGCCGAACCGCGATCGCGTTACTTAAATTTGCAAAAATTTTACAGAGTTCGGTCGCACCGTTCTGCTAATAGAAAGTAGGCTTGTTAGCATAGACAGTACCGACCGAGCAATACAAACGCGATCGACGCACCGCCATCCGAATCCTGCGAAATACCCATGTCTAGTATGCAAGAGCAATTCAAGGTTCATTTTTGGGGCGTGCGAGGGAGCATAGCCTGTCCGGGACCAGAAACGGTACGCTACGGGGGCAATACCCCTTGCGTAGAAATGCGGGTGGGGACAAAACGCCTGATTTTCGACGGCGGCACCGGCTTGCGGGTTTTAGGGCTATCCCTGCTCTCGCAAATGCCCCTAGAAGCCTATATGTTTTTCACCCACTCCCACTGGGATCACATTCAAGGGTTCCCGTTTTTCGTCCCGGCATTTGTCAAAGGCAATCGGTTTCACATCTACGGAGCAGTGTCCCCCAACGGTGCGACCATCGTCCAACGCCTCAACGACCAAATGCTCCATCCCAACTTTCCCGTCCCGCTTCAGGTGATGGGTGCCGAGTTAGAGTTTAATGACATTGAAGTGGGACAGCCGATCGATCTCGACGAGGTCGTCGTCGAAACCGCATTACTCAACCATCCCGGCGAAGCCGTCGGCTATCGCGTCAACTGGAATGGCTACGCCGCCGCCTATGTCACCGATACCGAACATTTCCCCGATCGCCCCGACGAAAACGTGCTGCGACTGGCGCGGGATGCCGACGTGTTGATTTACGACGCCACCTACACCGACGAAGAATATCACTCCCCCACCTCCAGTAAAAAAGGATGGGGACACTCCACCTGGCAGGAAGCGGTGAAAGTGGCGCGCGAAGCAGGCGTCAAGCAATTGGTCATCTTCCACCACGATCCCCTGCACAACGACGACTTTTTGGACAACGTCGGCAAGCAGGTTGCCGAACAATTCCCCGACAGCGTCATGGCGCGCGAAGGCATGGAAATCGAAATCGTCCCGCCCATGCCCGTCTCCGAATCCGATTCGGTGTCCCAAACCAAAGTCTCGGTTTAAGCGATCGCGAAAACGGTTCAGTTTGTGTCAGAATGTAAAGCGTGTGGGTTACTTCTTCGCTAACAAACGCGCTCAGACCGACTGCGGTTGCCCTAGGAAACTTTGACGGCGTTCACCGAGGGCACCGATGCGTCGTGCAGCCAATTTTAGAGGGGAGTCGGTCGTTCGATTTGCCCAAAGCGCCTGTTGTGGGGCAGCCGCGCAATGCTGGCGTGCCACTGGATGCAGCGATTCCCGTTGCGGGGAGTGCCGATCGCCCCTACGCCACCGTCGTCACGTTTAACCCCCACCCGCAAGAATTTTTTACCGGTCGCTCCAAACAGCTCTTAACGCCCCCCACCGAGAAAGCCAGCCAACTCCGCGCCATGGGGGTCGAACAACTGGTCTTGTTACCGTTCGATCGCGAACTGGCAGACTTAAGCCCGCAGCAATTTGTCGAAGATATTTTAGTGCGCCAATTACAGATTCGTCGCGTCAGCGTGGGCGAAGACTTTCGCTTCGGACGAGAACGAGCGGGAACGGCGCAAGACCTGCAAGCGATCGCGGCAAAATTTGGCATCGACACCCAAATCGTCCCCTTATACACCGATGGCGTCGAGCGCATCAGCAGTTCCAACATCCGCAACGCCCTGCAAGTGGGAGACTTAGAACGCGCCAACCAACTGCTCGGACGCCCCTACGCCATCGCCGGTGCCGTCGAAACCGGACAGCAACTCGGTCGCACCATCGGTTTTCCCACCGCCAACCTCAAAATTCCCCCCGAAAAGTTTTTACCGCGATGGGGCGTCTATGGCGTCGAAGTCGAAAGTCCGTGTTTGGTCGGACAAGGTGGCTCCTTTGCCCGTCGCGGCTCCCTCAGCGGCGTGATGAATATCGGCTGTCGTCCCACCGTCGCCGGAGAGCGTCCCACCGTGGAAGTTCACCTGCTCGACTGGTCGGGAGACTTGTACGGAAAAACCTTAAAAGTTCACCTGAAAACGTTTTTACGCCCCGAGCAAAAATTCGAATCCCTCGACGCCCTCAAACAGCAAATTGCCGCCGACTGCACCGCCGCGCGATCGATCCTCGACACGGGGGCGCAATCGAGCTAGCATCGAGGGCAAGTTTAGATCGAGCATCTACCGCATCCTTGCGAGACATCCAACATGAGAGAGCGAATTGAGGGGTTAACTCAGAATTTAGGCAAAGCCATCGTCGGGAAAGCCGATGCCATCCGATTGGTACTCGTTGCCTTGCTCTCCGGGGGACACGTCCTGCTCGAAGACGTTCCCGGCGTCGGTAAAACCCTGCTGGCTAAATCCCTGGCGCGCTCCATCGACGGCAAATTCCAGCGGATTCAATGTACCCCCGACCTGCTCCCCACCGACATCACCGGGACGAATATTTGGAACCCGCAAACCGGGGAATTTGAATTTCTGCCCGGTCCGGTGTTCTCCAACGTGCTGCTCGCCGACGAAATCAACCGCGCCACCCCTCGCACCCAGTCTGCCCTGCTAGAAGTGATGGAAGAACGACAAGTGACCGTAGACGCCGTCTCCCGTCCGGTGCCCGATCCCTTTTTCACCATCGCCACTCAAAACCCGGTGGAGTATCAGGGCACGTTTCCCCTCCCCGAAGCGCAAATGGATCGATTCGCCCTGTCGTTGTCCCTCGGATATCCCAGCGAAGCGGAAGAATTGCAGATGCTCGAACATTGGGAAGCGGGCGTTCCCCTCGACCAGTTGCAACCGTGTATCAGTTTGGAGGAGGTGCAAGCACTGCGCCGCCAGTGCGCCCGAGTTCGGGTTGAGACTCACTTGCAAAAGTATATTTTGCGGTTGGTGCGCTCGACGCGCGATCGCGAGGAAATTGCGTTGGGGATTAGTCCGCGCGGTGCCGTTGCCTTACAGCGATCCGCCCAAGCCCTGGCATTTCTGGAAGGACGAGAGTTCGTCACGCCCGACGACGTCAAATTTCTCGCGCCCCACGTACTGTCTCACCGTCTGATTCCCACCGGGGGACGCAAAGCCGACACGATCGTGGAACAGTTGCTGTTAGAAATTGCCGTAGAAGAATAGACGGAGAGCGATCGCGCTGTCTTTTAAACTAAGAGGGCAGACGAGATGAAAACAACGTGAGCGATTTACTTCAAGGCGTCAACCTGTATTTAGTCGGCATGATGGGGGCGGGAAAAACCACCGTCGGACAGTTACTCGCCCGAGAACTCGGCTATCGTTTTTTGGATACGGACAGGGTCATCGAGCAAACCACGGGTCAATCGATTAACGACATTTTTGCCACCTCTGGCGAAACTGCTTTTCGAGATCTCGAAGCGCAAGTGCTGGCACAACTGTCAGCCTATACCAAACTGATTATCGCCACGGGAGGCGGAATCGTGCTGCGATCGCTCAATTGGAGTTACCTGCACCACGGAGTCGTCATCTGGCTGGACGCGCCGGTGGAGCAGCTATACGATCGCCTCCAAGACGACACCAGCCGTCCCCTGTTGCAAGATCCCGACCCGAAAGCGAAATTACAAGCGATTCTCGACGACCGCCACTCCCTCTACGCTCAAGCAGACTTGCGGGTTCCCATTCACCGCAGCGATACGCCAGAGGACGTGAGCCAGCGAATCTTGAGTGAGTTGCCCAACCGCATGCGATCCGATCGCGATCGCAAGGTTTAACCCTATAACTGGTATACCTCGCAATCGCGCCAATGCTATGAGAGGAGAAAACG
>CAYQUF010000134.1:7845-12723 GCA_964420595.1 uncultured bacterium | reverse complement strand
GGTCGTGTCTCCGGGGTGTTCGGAGATCTCAGTTCCGCCCTTTACCGTACCGCTCAAGATGTAGAGCATCATAACCTAGAAACCGCCGCTCCTTAACCCCCACCGGTTCCTAGGTGGGGGAATGCGTCGCTATTTTTGTTCAATGTCAAGCCGTGCGTTTAGCGGAAGCGCTTCTTACGCCGCGCGATCGCCTTGCGCTTTTTCTTCTCGATCGGCGTTTCGTAATGACGGCGACGCTTGATGTCCGCAAAAATACCAGCTTTCGAAACTTGGCGCTTGAACCGACGCAACGCCGATTCGATTCCTTCGTTTTCACCAACGATAACTTGGGTCATACTTTCTCCTCGTGATTTTCTCCTTTCAATTCAATGATATCGAAAGTCAATTAGCCCGAACTGACAGTTTAGCGCAAAATCGGATCGCCATAACAAGCGATCGCCCGGTAGATTGGCACCACTGCCCTCGAGCCAAGTCTTTACGATCCAGCTTAACAAGTTATTACATTTCGACGAAACCTGGAAAAATGGGGAAGCGCTGCCCCCAGACTGTGAGGGGACAGTCAGGAACAGCGCTCGCTGGTTTAGCGTTTATCGGTTGCCGTTAACGTTAACCTTGACAACCCGGTCTCGCTCTGCTTGTGCCTTGGGTAGCACCAATCGCAGGATGCCGTCGTTAAACTCGGCGTTGACTTGGTCGTTCTGGATTTCGGAATTGAGCGGGATCGTACGGTGGAAGTGACCGTAGCGGAATTCGCTGCGCGTAATCCCTTCCGATTCGGAGCGTTCTTCCTGACGGTTTTCGCCGGAGATGGACACGGCATCGCGCGAGACCTGGATGTCGAGATCTTCGGGTTTGACGCCAGGCACTTCGGCTCGAATCGTGAAGGCATCTTCCGACTCGTTCAATTCAATGGCAGGCATCCAGCGATCCGGGCGTTGTTGCGCCTCGGTCGGGCTGAGATCGCCCATTTCATTGAAGAGTTGGTTCATTTGGTTGCGCAGGCTTTCCATTTCAGCGAACGGTTGCCAACGTACGAGTGCCATACTCGCTCCTCCTCCTGGAATCGACGGTATCGACAACTCTAGTTAAATCTTAGGAAAGACAGCAGCAGTGCGATATCTATCGAGTGAGGGAATTTATAGACTTCATGAGTCTTTCTAAAGTTATAAACAGACGGGAGTGCGCGATCGCCCCAAAATCAAACGGCGGTTGAATTCCCGCGATCGCCCTATAATATTCCTTGTCCGGCGATCCATTCAGTTCGTATCGCCAGCAACCCCGTTCGACAACGCGGGACGTCCAAACTCGTGGAGGTTTCTCAGTGACCGCAACTCCCCTTTCCAATTCCCAACCTTCCCAAGTGCAACCCGACCCCCTCGGACGGTTCGGACAATTCGGCGGCAAATACGTCCCCGAAACCCTGATGCCAGCCCTCGCGGAACTCGAAACCGCCTTCGAGCAGTATCGCGACGACCCGGACTTCAACCAAGAACTGCAAGGATTGCTGCGCGATTACGTCGGACGACCCACCCCCCTCTACTTTGCCGAACGCCTCACCGAACATTACCGCCAAAGCGACGGGTGCAATCCCCAAATTTACCTCAAACGGGAAGACCTCAACCACACCGGGGCGCATAAAATTAATAATGCCCTCGCTCAAGCCCTACTCGCTCGCAAAATGGGCAAACAGCGGATTATCGCCGAAACGGGAGCGGGTCAGCACGGCGTCGCCACGGCTACGGTTTGCGCTCGCTTCGGTCTGGAGTGCGTCATTTATATGGGCGTGCAAGATATGGAACGGCAAGCGCTGAACGTGTTTCGGATGCGGCTGATGGGAGCCGAAGTTCGACCGGTGAGTGCGGGGAACGGGACTCTCAAAGATGCCACGTCCGAAGCGATTCGGGATTGGGTCACCAACGTGGAAACCACCCACTACATCCTCGGTTCGGTCGCCGGACCTCATCCCTATCCCCGCATGGTGCGAGACTTTCAAGCGATTATCGGATGGGAAACCCGCGACCAATGCCAGCAGTTGTGGGACGGTTTGCCCGATATTTTACTGGCGTGCGTCGGTGGCGGTTCCAATGCGATGGGACTGTTCCATGCCTTCGTGAAGGATAAGTCGGTGCGGCTGATCGGCATAGAAGCCGCAGGCGAAGGTCTGACCTCCGACAAGCACGCAGCGACTCTAACGCGGGGACGGGTTGGCGTGCTGCACGGTGCGATGAGCTATTTGCTGCAAGACAGCGAAGGTCAAGTGCAGGAGGCGCATTCGATTAGTGCGGGATTGGACTATCCTGGCGTGGGACCGGAACACAGCTATTTAAAAGAGTCCGGTCGTGCCGAATACTATAGCGTCACCGATCGCGAGGCGCTAGCTGCATTCGAGCAGTTGTCGAAACTCGAAGGGATTATTCCGGCATTGGAAACGGCGCACGCGATCGCCTATTTAGATGTCCTGTGTTCCCAACTCAGCGGCAATCCCCGCATTGTCATCAACTGCTCCGGTCGGGGAGATAAGGACGTGCAAACCGCTGCCAAACATATCGATCCGAGTTCGAGCGATCGCCCATGATACTCTCTCGTTTCCTATTATTTCCCAGTTTGGCGATCGCCCTGAGTTTGCCGGGAAGCTGCGAGGTTGCCACTCAAGCGTCTTCCCCCTCTCCGACCTCGCCTCCTTCCCCAACAGTGGCGGCGGATAGTCCCCTGGCGCAAATGGAACGTTCGGTTAACGAACAAGTCAATCGGTATCGCACCCAACAGGGACTTTCGCCGCTAACGCTCGATCCGAGAATTAGCCAACCAGCCAGACAGCATTCGCAAGCAATGGCGGCGGGTCGGGTTCCGTTCGGTCACCAAGGATTCGATCGCCGCATCGAGGTAATTTCGCGCCAAATTTCCTATCGCGCGGCGGCGGAAAACGTCGGCTACAACCAAGGCTACGACGATCCGGCGGCTCGTGCGGTCCAGGGGTGGCTCGACAGTCCCGGCCATCGCCAGAATATCAAAGGGGATTTCGATTTGACCGGGATCGGGATTGCCAAAAACGAGAAGGACGAATACTATTTCACCCAGATTTTCCTGAGAACGCCGTCGCCGTAAGCCAACTCGATAATTTTATGGGACTAGACACCTTTCAAGTGCGCGATCGCGACCTGTCCGACGACGCACTCGCCGCCTACCTCGACGCCGATGCACTGGCGGTCGATACGGAAACGATGGGGTTAAATCCCCACCGCGATCGCCTCTGTTTGGTGCAACTGTGCGATCCCCAAGGTCGGGTCAGCGCCATTCGGATCGAGCGCGGTCAAACTCAAGCGCCGAATTTAAAACAATTGTTCGAAGCCTCGGGAATTGTCAAAGTGTTTCATTTCGCTCGCTTCGACATGGGAATTTTGCGCCACCAACTCGGAATCGAGGTCGCGCCGGTCTTCTGTACCAAAATTGCCAGCAAACTGGCGCGAACCTACACCTCCCGTCACGGCTTGAAGGATTTGGTGCAAGAACTCGAAGGGGTGGAACTGGATAAATCGGCGCAGAGTTCCGACTGGGGCGATCGCGACAACCTCTCGGAAGACCAACTCAACTACGCGGCGAATGACGTTCGCTACCTGCTCGGCGCGCGTCAGAAACTGATGGCAATGTTGGAGCGCGAAGAGCGATTGGCGCTAGCGCACCAGTGTTTTGAGTGCCTACCCACGATTGTTGCGCTCGATTTGCAACAATTTAAGGATATTTTCGAGCATAAATAGAGGCGATTGTCCCGCCTTCGACCGTTACGCCGGACTCTGTCTCGAATAAATCGACTCGACCGGGAAGCCAACTGCTTTCCACGCGGCGACGCCACCGCGCACTTCCGAGACGTTTTGATAGCCTGCGTGTCTTAATTGATGCGCTGCTTCCGCCGTTTCTTCGTCCGTATCGCCGTAAACGTAGAGGTCGCGGGTCAATTCGAGGCTTGTCAAGGCGCGATCGCTCAATTCGGAAAGAGGGAGAGAGATGGCGCCGGGAATTCGAGTCGTATTAAACAGATGGCGATCGCGAACGTCCACGATGGTCAGCGCCGGATCGCCCCAATCCAAGCGGGTTTTGAGATCGTACACCAGCGACTGTGCCTTCAGTGGCGGCGGTGCGGGGATCAGGGGAAATATCTTTTGAATATTAGGTTTCATGATGAGGAGCATTGGTTATGTTAAGCGATACAAGTTAATGTAACAAGCTTCTTAAAATATTGCAAATTTTTATAAATTATGTATTTACAAATTACCGATAATATGCAAACTTTACTGCAAAATTCGCCCATTTTCAGCCAAAAGCTCCGCTTCAGACGGCAATTTAGGAGCGAAGACACCGCGTATCGGATCGACCGCAGCCACTCAACGGCGATCCAACACGCGGCGACTGAGTTAAGGATTTAAGGCTTTAACGCTCGATTCCGGTTCCCCGACTGGGAGATTCTCCTTCCTCTTCCTCAACATTGGCAACCACCCAGGAGGGGTTGACCTCCGATTGAGAGACAAACCGGGTCGCATCACTTGCGATCGCGGCTACGCCAACTACAGCCAATGACGAGAGCGAGAGCCAAGTCACGGTGGGAATTAGGGCTAAAACTACACGAACTGAACGAATCACGTTTCTCTCCTTCCAAAATTGACGGTTTTGTTTAAGCAAGGGTTATGGCGTTAATCGCCTTGAAGGTAATGTCTTTAGAACAATCAAGACGAATTCGAGGCTAGATTCTTTGAAGTCTTGGCAGGATGGGTTAATCCTACCAAAGGTTGCCTCGTTCGCCAAAGACAGCACCTTTAACTTCCGGGTTGTAGCCGAAAATCAACTCCGTCAGTGCGATCGATGTCACGCAATAAACGATCGATA
>CAYQUF010000134.1:0-7745 GCA_964420595.1 uncultured bacterium | reverse complement strand
TGAGACTCACTTGATGTGCGGCAGAAGGTTCGATTCGTACGTATAGGCATAAATCGATCGCTCGGACATCGTATCATCCCCGTACTCTTCTGAAATTTGATGGAAGGGCATTTTTCATGAGGGGAATCCCCCCTTGGGGGTCAAACCCTGAAATACATTGCGCGCATTGGCGGTTGCCTTTGCGTTATTTTTAGGGTAAAGATTCGGCAATAATCGTGCCTTTGAGCCATCGCGATCGGGTATAACGGTTGCTAGAACGATCGCCCCAACCAAAGCGACCTTTCGACCCCCCGCTCGCATTCGCGCACCCCGCACAATTTGAAGCAAGATGGAGATCGACAACCATGTCACCATGTCGTTTGTCGAGACTGGCTGCCTTGACGCTAGTCACGATCGCCAGCATTGGGACGCTCGTCCCCAATCGCGTGTTATCTCAACCCATAGAGAGTTCCCCGGAAAACGCCGAAGAATCGCCAAGCGAGCGTTCTCAGCCGACCTGGGTCGAACAGTTAAACCTCTCCCCCGGACAAATCCAGCAGTTAGAAGACATACGCGATCGCTACCGCCGTCAAATGGCACCGCAGCAGCAGGAATTCCAACAAGCACGCCAAGAGCTGCGAGAGATGATGGCAAGCGATGCTTCGGCTCAAGAATTGCGTCAGAAGCACGAAACCTTAGTCGAATTGCGCGCTCGAGTGTCCCAAACGCGGTTTGAGAGTTTGTTAGCCATGCGACAAGTCCTCGATGCCGAACAACGCCGCGCGCTAGTTGACTTAATGGAACAACAACGCCAGAGCCGACGATAGCCTCAATCTCCCGACGGCATCCTCAACAACTGCCAGCGATCGCGATCGTTAATGCGACCGAAAAGCGCTCTGGTACCCAACGGCGAATAGACGTAGCGATTGTAAACGTATCCCGAGGTTCCGTCGGGGAGTAACAGCGCCGTCCAACCCCGGATCGGATCGAATTCCGAGGGGGACGGTTCGGCATTGGGATCCCGTTTGAGAATGGCATAGGAAACCGTATCGAGAATGCGGCTGTCGAGGCTGGGACGCGATCGCACGTTAACGTTTTCGCCAGCCACGATCGCGTGTTGTTGCTGCCACGAAACTCCCGGCGATGGCGATGGCGGCGGCGGATACTGGCGAGCGAACGCCGTGGCGATGTTGGGACAAATCCAAGACTCTGACACCGCCTCGGAATCCGTTTGCACCCGCTCGCACCCGATAGCGATCGCCTTTTGCAACACCCGCCAAAATCGCGACTCCGGATTGTCGAGATCCAACGACGCGATCGCGCGGGGAGCCGACGATCCGATCGAAATTCCCGCCTCGGGTAAAATTTGCCGCACGAACTCGGCATCGCGATCGGCGATCGCTTGGCGCAATTGCTGTCGAAACCGGTCAAACTCGCTCCCCTGCTCTACTTCATCGGCGAGATCGAGTTGGGGATAGCCTTCAGGAGTCGATCGTTGCGCCACGGGAACGGCACTAGGCGATCGCTGCGCCTCATTCCCGGCATCCGGCGGGTTCAGCGCCGCCACCACCGCACCGCCAATAGCACCCATTGCAAAGGCACCCAGCAAAATCCATCGCAGTTGAGTGGCTTTCATAACATCTTCGAGTCCCAATCTCCCCAGCGAGATCTTGTCATACCACGAATCCAGACCGTTTCGTCGAGTGGCAAGTGTCGGTACTTTAGAGCAGTTGTCACTCGCGTGGGGGACACCTTGGTTGGGGAAGGCAACCGGAAGGCGTACCTCGACCACCTGGGAAATGCTCTATCGTTCGAGGGAGCGAGGTCTATCGAAAGGAAGATTAACAAGTATTAATTTGCCAAAAGCCTTAATATAGCTTGACATCAAAGCTTTACTTGTACTAACAATTGAAATAGAGAGCGATAAATTTAAACATTCACTTTTGAGATCCGAAATTTAGACTTCGATCTAACATCATCTAGATTTCATCCCCTCAATCTCGTTCTTGGCAGTCATAAAGGAGGTCAACACAATGGTGACCGCATTCGATACTAGCAAAGTTACTGCCCCCGACATTAACATCGGTATCGATCCGCAAGAGCGCGAAAAGATTGCATTAGGGCTATCGCAATTTCTCGCCGATTCTTATACCCTTTACCTCAAAACCCATAATTTCCACTGGAACGTGACCGGTCCGATGTTCCGCGCTCTCCACAACATGTTTGAGGAACAATATCAGGACTTAGCCTTAGCCGTTGACGACATCGCCGAGCGCATTCGTACCCTCGGTTGTCCGGCACCGGGAACCTACGCCGAATTTGCCCGCCTCAGCTCCATCCCCGAACCCGAGGGCGTTCCCGCCGCTGAAGAGATGGTACGCCAGCTCGCCGAGGACCACGAAACTGTCGTCCGTACGGCTCGCTCCTTGGTTCCGACCGTGGAAGAAGTCAAAGACGAAGCCACCCTGGATCTGATCGTCGAACGAATGCAAGTTCACGAAAAGACCGCTTGGATGCTTCGCAGCATGATTCGCTAAACCCCAATTTTGGGAGTCCGAGGCGGCTCCCCATTACAGAACTCAATCTATCGTGCAGCTCGTTAAACGCAAAGGAGGTTCGCTATTTATGGCGACCGCCATCGAACGCAATCCCAACTTAACCATCAATCCGGGCGATCGCATTCCGAAAGAATCTCAAAGCATCGACGAAAAAGCCAATCAAATTGCCGTCGATACGCCCGATATCACCATCGAGCACGTCGTCATTCCGACTTACTTCGTGTTTGAAGGCGAAAACGGCGAACAAGAGGCATATCACCATGTCCGAGACGCCGAAGAAATCAGCGACGAGATTCGCAAAGCTCGGATTGACGACCAAGGGAATCGGCGCTGGTGGTAGCGTTGCTACTCTAAAGCCGCACCGAATCGAGGAGATGCGTCCATTGCGCGTCTCCTTTTTTTCTTTGCTTAATTTAATTGCTCTGCGTGGCAGCACTCGCCTTTTGCGCTTCTTGCTCGGCAATACTGCTATATTCGCTGTAACGCTCGGTGCGATCGCTGGCAGTCTGATAGCGCGGGTCGTCCTGGGGAACTTGTGCCATCAAATCCGAAGCTTTCTGCCACTGGCTGGCAATTTCGAGCCACTCGGCACGGGTTTGCGCCTTTTGACTGGCTTGCGCGGCGCGTTCGGCAATGCGGACGGCTTTGACAAACGGATCGGGATCTTGCGCCTCAGACACTGGAGTCGCAGTTTCTGTTGCTGAAGGGGCGTCATCTGAGGCAGTAGAGCGATCCGCTCGGGTCGGTTGCAACCACGCATACAGCGCCCAACTGCACAACACGATAAACACGCACAACCCCACGCCTCCCAACAGGAGTCCGCGATGGAATTGACGGCGTTCTCGCGCCAGTTGTGCCGAGAGCATTTTCGGCAGCGTCGATTTGCGCTGGGTCTTGCGTTCTTGCAAGCCGCTCATTAACCGCGAAATCGGATTGGGACGGCGCAACACGATTTCTTGCGACCACAACAATTGATTTTCCGGATCGCGGTTGATTTCTTCGAGCCAGAGTAGCTGTTGCTCGCGAGCAATTCGGCTGTTGATATTGACGCGGCGAATATTGCGCGGCGAGAGACTTTCTAGGAGATTGCGAATGCGCTCGACCAAAGAGGATTGCTCCAATTGTTCGGTTCGAGGGGCTTCGCACAGCAGTTGTAGGACGCCATCGGCTAAGATAGCGCGGGTTCTGACGCCAGAATGTGCCAGTTTTTCATTCAGGACTTGAATAATTGCCGCTACGCTACCCTGACGTGCTTGCCTGGCGATATCATCCATCGGGTCTACCATAATGGGATTGAGAACGTGATGAATTGCTCGAACGGTGTTGGACTACACTCTAATTTAGAGTATCTTCGGCGGGGTTTCTCGCGATTCGAGCGAATCGATCGCGCCCCGACCGTTTGGAAATCGACTTAAATCTCGATCTGGGTTGAGAATGCGGGTGCGTTGCTTCGGGGTGTTACATAGTTTTACAATCGATCGCAGTTTATACTATCTCGATTGGAACTATGCTCAAGTCTACAACTCGCCACATTCATATTTTTGCTGCTGAAGTTCGCGAAGACGAGAATGAGTTAATTCCCAACGATCGCGTGTTGACCCTCGATGTCGATCCGGATAACGAATTAAGTTGGAACGACGACGCTTTAGAGAAGGTGAGAGTCAAGTTTCGGGAATTGGTCGAATCCTATAACGGCGAAGACCTGCTCGAATATAACATCCGTCGGATCGGTTCGGATCTCGAACACTACGTGCAATCGCTGCTGTTCGACGGCGAACTCAGCTATAACCTTAGCGGTCGCGTGCTCAACTACAGTTTGGGTCTGCCTCGGGTCGCGGAAAACGAGAATAAGCTCAAACAGGGCGAGATTGCCCAAGATGAAGGCGAATAGGGGCGATCGCGTCGCTTGCTAACTTTTCAAGGGGTCGGTCGGTCGATCCCTTGCATTTTTATCAATTTTGTGGTATACAGCTAGTTGCTGTCGGGCAAACTCTCGGCGGGAGCCTCCTCCGATCGCTGACACGCCCCGAACAGAGTTCGAGGGACTTGCAGATTCGTACTCGCCACCTGAGTCATTCGATCTTCGCGAACCCAACCCGTCTCGCCCGGTTGGAGCTGCAAATCGCTAACTTGGGGCGATCGCGCCTCGCCATTGACCTCGACTTCGGGATTGGGAATCGAACACAGGCGCAACTGCAACCACACCGTGCCATCCCCGGCGATTTGCTGTTGTATCACTTTTAACAGGCTTCCCGATGGCGCGTTTCCCCGCACCTGCGAACTTTCGGGACCTTCGAGCAATTGTAGGACGTTCTGTTGACCGAGATCGATCCGAACGAACCGACTGGGATCGAAGGTTGGCGGTACGGTCGGGTCGGGAGTAGGAGTTTCCGTCGGTGGCGGTTGAGATATCGGTTCTCGCTGGGACACGCTAACCGACGTCGATCGCAATTCGAGCCACCAATACGCCAATCCTCCTCCCGCCGCCAACACGATCGCCGTGGCTAAACCGGCGAGAAAAAAGGGAAACGGTCGCGTGGCGGTGCGAGACGGTGCTGTGAGAATTTGAGTCGATCCTTCCCCTGTCGGTTGAGAGGCGACGGGTAAATCGGTCGATCCAGAGGTCGTTTGCGTCGGTAACGCCACCGCTTCGAGCTGTTGGCGCAATTGAGCTGCTACTCGATTCCAATTGTGTCGATTGCGAACCCGAACCCGCACCAATCCGACCGTGACGTTATCGTGACCGTTTTCAGTATTGGCGATCTGGATTAATTTTTGCACGGCGGCGGCGAGATCGGTGTGGTTATCGAGGAGGGGACGAATTTCGGTGTCCCAATACTGCTCGACGCGATCGCGATCGCTCAATCCGTCCGAACACAGCAGGAATACGCTATCCTCATCTAAAATCAGGCGTCCGACCGTGGGGTGCAGCGTGGTAGACGGTCCCATTCCCAACGCCTGCACGAGCGATCCCGACGCCACCTGTTGTAAAGCTTCGCGATAGGGAGCGTATCCCAACCGCACTTCCCGCGAGGCGACATCGTCATCGAGGGTGACCTGATAGCATCCTTCCCGCGTAATCCAGTAAACGCGAGAATCGCCGACGTGAGCGATATACATTTCGCTGGCGCGCACCAACGCCATTACCAGGGTGGTTCCCATTCGCTGGCGACCTTGGCGTCGTTCGTCGTTATTGCGATCGCCGATAACTGCATTGGCTTCAAAGGCGGCATCTTCGAGCATGGGAATCAACATTCCCGGCGTCAGGTCGTCGCCGTTGACAGGTTGGTGCTGCAATTGCTGTACGATCGTTTCAATCGCCAGTCCAGACGCGACATCGCCGCCTTCGTGACCGCCAATTCCGTCGCAGACGATCGCGATTCCTGTATCGGTGGTTGTCTGAGGCGTGGCAGAATCGGGATAGCAAGCGTCCTCGTTGCGAGAACGGCTGGGTCCGCGATCGGTTTGGGCAACAATTTCGACCTGACGGACTTGCAATTGCCCGCAAATCGCCAATCCCCGATCCAGCAGCACGATGAGCTGTTCGGCGGTATGAATGTTGCCTTCGACTAGCTGCCGTCCGATGCGTTGGATGAAAGCGGAGATCGCCGGGTGTGCCGCTTCTGCCAACTGCAACCACAAATGCCCTAAATCCCGCAACTTGGGCACTTTATAGTCGTGGGACAATTCTAACAATCGCACGATCGCCCCTTCCGCGCGCAGGAGTTCGGGATCGAGCAAGCTGCTGGCGACGGCTTCCGTTTTAAACGGTTGCCACAATCGAGCGATTTGCCACAACCAGTTTAACTGGCGCATCGGCGAGACATCCTTCCAGACCTCAGCCAGTTTGGGGTGCAACCGGACCGTATCGGGATCGATGGGAGCTTGTTCGAGCAACCCCACCGAATCCTGTTGGGGGAGCAGTCCGTAAAATTGGGGAACGTGCAATCGATAGGGAAACAGGCGCAGGTAGGGTTCGAGTTCCTGGCTGACCCGTTCGGGAAGAGCGGGGAGGTGTCCGGGTTTGAGGTCGAGGAGAATGCGATCCCCCTTCACTAAATAGCGATCGGCAATAACGTCTCCATGCGAGAGGCGATCGCTCCCGGCACCAATTGCCCGCAGATAGCGCTTCGGAAGTGGCGTGCGGCACTTCTGACAAAACTTATTGCCCTCTGGATTGGTCGCCTGACAGGAAAGATTGGGACAGTGTAGGTGCATCGAAATTCTATGCCAGATCGCCGCTGTGGAATTGCCCGGCTCGACTTCCTGTATAGCAAGGAAATCGCCCCGTGTCGATCTGGATTGTAGCGTCCGAGGGGAACGGTGGAAATGCGAGGCGAGTGGGGACGGGGTTGACAAGTGGGGCGATCTCGACTTGAGGGTCGGGAACTTTCCGGGCGATCGCGCCGTCTACTTTTGAGAATAGTGGTATCTACCCGTGCTTGTTTCATTGGGCATTGCGTGCGGAAGCAGTTGGAACCGGGGTCAATGGGGTCCGGGTTGTAACTTGGCGCGCGATTGGAACCAGGTTAACATCTGGCGATCGCTCTCGGACTTGAGAAGGGGGCGATCGTTTTGCTATGGAACGAATGCTCGAATCGGTTGTTATTGCTGGATTTCAGGGGGCGATCGCGCCATCGGAATTCAAGGGGGCGATCGCGATTTTTCTAGGGTAGCGGTTTTTACACCTGCGATGCTAGAGTCCGGGTATCCCCACCCCTTCGTCTCAGTTCGCGCCACCGATCGCGATTTGGGTAGGGTTGGGAATTCTAATTGAGTATTGCCGTTGCAACGGGCGATCGTGCCACCGTTTGAACCCCTTCGCATTTATTTTTAAGGTCACTGTTAAGGAGAACATCTACTATGCCCTACTCCACCCTTTCTGCCATCAAGTGCCAAATGCTCGTGGCGATCGATTCCCGCGTAGACGACTACCAACATCTCCTCAACGGTTTGGTTCCGGGTGCAGAGGCGATCGTTCTCGACCCCAACCGCGACGGGGTAGCGCAAATTACCGAAGCCTTACAGAACTCTCCCGACCTGACCAGTCTCCACATCGTCTCCCACGGATCGCCCGGTTCGGTGCAATTAGGTTCGACTCGACTTTGCAGTGAAACCCTAGATCGCTACGTTACACAATTACAGGGTTGGTCGGCTGCCAATTCAATTTTACTTTACGGCTGTCGCGTCGCCGCTGGCGAAGTTGGT
>CAYQUF010000133.1:0-12757 GCA_964420595.1 uncultured bacterium | reverse complement strand
CTCACGCTTCAATCAGAGATTTGAAGCGGAGGATTCTTGCGGGTTTTGCTAAACTTGCCCCCTTGGGTTAGGGTGCCATCCATATCGGTGGCAATCAGTTGGATCGTTGGCAAAAAGTTCTTACGAACCGCTTCAGAGATAGGTTTAGACTGCATTTGACGCTCTTCCAGCCACCCTAACGGATATGCAAGGAGATTCCTGGTTCATCGACTCTTAACTAGATTGAGTGACCTCAACCCCCGTCAGACCGTCTCCGCAGGCATTTTGGTTTAACGCCCGCGATGCGCCCCACCGCAGACGGCGAACGTTGAATGGAAATGACGCATTACCGTGGCTTTTCCCAGAACCAATCTACCACTTTGTTCGTTGATGGGCTATCCTTTCTCTTGCTGCCGCATGGTTCGCCGGATGCACCTTGCACCTCAACTCACCGCCGCTTTACTACCCACCCAGCCGATCGGCTATGGTTGGAGTACGGCGACGAATCTTGATAGTTAGTTTGATATTCTTCTATTCGATCGCGTCCGTTCCCCTGGCGCGTTGACCTTCTGAGTTCACCAGCGATGGCACCACTCTCTCCCGACCAGCGCAATTATATCTATCTGCTCGAAGCGGCGCGAGCGGGCATTCACAAGCCCATCTTAGCATCACTCTACGCCGTCCACGACGAACCGACCCTCAACGGAGGCGACACGGGATTGGGGATTTCCCCGGCAAACCGGATCCCGCTCGATCGCGTCGATACGTTTCACGAACAAGTCCAATACGCCGCCAACACCATTCGCAGCCTCACCGACAGTTTAGTCGAAGCCGGATGGCGGGGAAGCCAGTTATGGAACGAAGACGAGGGACGCTATAGCGATCGCTTTCTCGACCGAGTCGCCGAAGGATACGCTCCCCCCGGCAGCGATCCCAGTGCCGCACGCTTAGAATCCAGCGACGCCAAAGCCTTACGCCAAGCCTATTTTGAAGATTTTCAAACCGACTGCAACGACTGCGAAGACCTACCGCAAAACCTCGCCTATCTCGATAAAGCCTTACTCACCCTCATCGATCGCATTCCGCAACATTACGAAGGATTGCCCCACCAACAGGACGCACTGCTCGAAGCGATCCGAATCTGGCGCAAGCTCGACACCCATCAAGAAGCGATCGCCTCTTTAAACGTATCTGCCCCCAGCGATGGTAACACTGCTTACCTGGATCGCCCTCTCGTCGAATTCGTCAAGCGCATTTCCCCCCATTACGGCGGCTATCCCCACCAACGGGAAGCCCTGATCCGCCTGACGCAACTGTGGCGACAGCTCGATTCCCGCGAAGAAGCGATCGCTTCTCTCGCCGACGATACTTCCCCCGAACCGGCGTTGCAACAACTGGATCCGGCACTGATTGCCTTCATCCAGCGGGTTCCCACCTATTACGAAGGCAAAGGGGAACAGCGCAGCGCCCTAACCGAAACCGTGCGAATTTGGCGAAAACTCGACTCCCGCCAATCGGTATTGGTGGATTTGGGCATCGACCCCGATATTTTAACCGACAAGCACGCCAACCCCGACACCATCGCTCGTACGGCGGCGCAACTGGACCGACAGTTAATTGCCTTTGCGCGGCGCGTTCCCACAGCATACGAGGCACAGAGCCACCAGCGAGATGCTTTGATTCGATGCGTGCAACTCTGGCGCGGCGCAGCCACCCGAGAGCGAGCGATCGATTCATTATATGAAGATTTGAAAAAAATGAATCGCGCCCGACCCGGTACCCCGGAAGCGCCCCCAACCCCGGTAGTCGTCGTCCCCAAACGTCCCGATCGCTGGACGACCGACAATATCCAAATCTATGCCAGTATTATCCCCGACGGCAATTTTATTTGGGCCGAAGCCACCCACGGCGGCACGCGAATGCCCCCCGACATGGCGACCGTAGACGCGATCGTCCGGATTGCCGAACTGGCGCAGCGAGCGCGCGATCGCCTAGCACGACCCTTTCACGTCACCAGTTGGTATCGCCCCCCCGAAATCAACCGTCGCGTCGGCGGAGTTTCCAACAGCCGCCACATCGTCGGCGACGCGATCGACTTTTATTGCGACGATTTAACGGGAGACCAAATATACTGGTTCTTAGACCCCTGGTGGCCTGGAGGCTTAGGTCGTTATTCCAGCTTTCCCTACCTGGTTCATATCGACGCGCGCAGCTATCGGGCAAGATGGACGCACTAAGTACGCGCCGGAATTGACCTGAGTGAATTTGGGCGATAATACCATCGGCTGCGAGGGCATCCTAACACTAGGATAGATCTGTCTGGTGCTAACGGTTATCAACTTATGTCAAGTCCTATCATTCTTGTAGACCCTAAGTTGGCGCAAGCACAACCCCAACAGCCGCAGTCTGATTCCAAGATATCGAGCGAAACGATCTGGATGGGGACTGCGGGCGTGTTACTGATTGCTGCCCTTGGCGTCATCGTATTTTCTAAAGTCAAAATGGGGCAGCTATCGAAAAAACTTCGCATGGAAGAGTTTAAAAATCGCGAGCTGCACAAAAAGTACAAAAAAGCGGTAGCGACCATCACCAAGATGGAGAAAAACCCCGACTTAATTCACTCGCGAGAATTTAACTTAGACTACCTGCGCATGCGCATGGAAGAAGAAACCTTCCACTTTGGGATTGTCAACCAAATTAAGGTCAAAGTTAAAGAAAAAATCACCGTCGCGCTGCGTCCGACCGCAGAAAATCGCGGTACGGGTCGTCACGTCAACGAAACCTTTGATGTCGAATACGAAACCGGCGAAGGGGCAAAAGCCAGCAAGCGAGTGCTGTTCCGCATTCAAATCAAGCTGACCAAACTGCCGACGCAACCGACTTCAGCCACCATCGGTCAAATTATCGACTGCATCGAGACTTACCTCAGTCCTGTTGGCGATAACGATACGTGGCAACCGGCGATTCAGGGACGACTGGCGTACATCCACTGGGATCAAACCGCCAAGCCGACGCCACTGCTGGTGCTCGAACAGTCCAACGAAGGCGTCAACGTCACCTTCCGAACCAATCGCCATCCCAATGCTGCCGGTAACGCGCCACCGACCAGCCAACCGCCGACGAGCGCTCGTCCGAGAAGCCGCACGGCAGGAAGCAAAGCGTCCAAATCGCGATCGCCGAGCAGTCGCTCTCGGGTACGTCGTTAGTGGCGCGACCCGATGAATCTGGCAAGTGACCATAGGGGTTGCGCCCCTCAAATCGTGCTGGAATCGTTGACTTGCCTGCTAGCACGAGGACGACAGGCTGTACGATTGGTTTAAGGTCGGGCTGTTTGGGGGAGCGATCGCCCAAAATGGACTCAGAGCGAACGACGTTCCCACCACAATAGCAATAGGCTGGGAATAGCAACCCACAGCCCCGGATCTGCCAGCGAGGGAGAGATCATGAGTACGGTCTTAGTCGTCGAAGACAGTAGCGCTCAACGGGAGATGATTGCCAATCTCCTGCGTCAAATTGGACTAAAAACCATTGAAGCCAAAGATGGCACCGAGGCGATCGCGCAGTTGGAAAAGCATCGCCCCGATTTAGTGGTACTCGATATTATCATTCCAACGCCGAACGGTTATGAAGTGTGTCGTCACATTAAATCCGACGCCAAGACCCAACACATTCCGGTGATTATGTGTTCGGCAAAAAGCGAAGAATTCGATCGCTATTGGGGAATGAAGGTCGGAGCCGACGCTTATATTGCCAAACCCTTTCGTCCCAAAGAATTAATCGAAACCGTCAAGCAGCTATTGTAATCCGAGCGTGCCGTCGATCCGTCGCCAAGCGGCGATCGCCGATTACAATATGTTAAGACCCCCGGCAACGATCGGGTTCATTCAACTTGAATGCTCTCTCTGACTTAATCGTATGACTGACGCTCCTGTCTCTCGCATTCGCAACTTCTCTATCATCGCCCACATCGACCACGGCAAGTCCACCCTGGCCGATCGCTTGCTGCTTTCGACCAACACGGTGGAAAACCGCAAAATGAAAGAGCAGTTCCTCGACAACATGGACTTAGAGCGGGAACGGGGCATCACGATTAAGTTGCAAGCGGCGCGAATGCACTATCACGCCCGCGACGGCGAAGAATACGTCCTCAACCTGATCGACACGCCGGGTCACGTAGACTTTTCTTATGAAGTGTCGCGATCGCTCGCAGCCTGTGAAGGGGCATTGCTCGTCGTCGATGCCTCCCAAGGGGTCGAAGCCCAAACCCTCGCCAACGTCTATCTAGCATTAGAACACGACCTCGAAATTATCCCGGTTTTAAATAAAATCGACCTCCCCGGCGCCGAACCGGAACGGGTGCTCGAAGAAATCGAAGAAGTGGTCGGACTCGACACCAGTGCTGCCATCCTCGCTTCGGCTAAAGAAGGGGTCGGCATTCAAGAGATTTTAGAATCGATCGTCCATTTGGTGCCGCCGCCCCAAGAAACCATCGAGCAACCCCTGCGGGCGTTAATTTTCGATAGCTATTACGATCCCTATCGAGGCGTCATCGTCTATTTCCGAGTCATGGACGGCACCGTCAAAAAAGGCGATCGCGTCCGGCTAATGGCGTCGAAAAAAGAATACGACATCGACGAATTGGGCGTCCTCTCTCCCACCCAAAAACAGGTGAACGACCTCCACGCTGGGGAAGTGGGGTATTTCGCCGCCGCCATTAAAGCCGTCGAAGACGCTCGCGTCGGCGACACCATCACCCTCGCCAACTCCCCCGCACCGTCTGCCTTACCGGGATACAAAGAAGCCAAACCGATGGTGTTTTGCGGCTTGTTTCCCACCGACGCCGACCAATTCGAAGACTTGCGCGATGCCCTCAACAAACTCAAACTCAACGATGCGGCATTGAACTTCGAACCGGAAACCTCCAGCGCCATGGGATTTGGCTTCCGCTGCGGTTTCTTGGGACTGCTGCACATGGAAATCGTCCAGGAACGCCTGGAACGGGAATACGACCTGGATCTGATTACCACCGCGCCTTCGGTGATTTACAAGGTGACCCAAATCGACGGCGAGGTCATCGAGGTGGACAATCCCAGCCTGCTCCCCCATCCCAACGAGCGGGAGAAAATCGAGGAACCCTACATCCGGGTGGAAATGATTACCCCAGAAGACTACGTCGGTCCCTTGATGGAACTGTGTCAGAGTCGGCGGGGCGATTTTAAAGACATGAAATACCTCACCCCGACCCGCACCACCTTGGTGTACGATTTGCCCTTGGCGGAAGTGGTCACCGACTTTTTCGACCAAATGAAATCGCGATCGCGCGGTTATGCCAGCATGGAATATCAGTTCATCGGCTACCGCGAAAACGAGCTAGTCCGGCTGGACGTGCTGGTCAATCGCGATCCCGTCGATGCCTTGGCGACGATCGTCCATCGCGACAAAGCCTATGGCGTCGGACGCGCTTTGGTGGAAAAACTGAAAGAATTAATTCCCCGCCACCAGTTTAAAGTCCCGTTGCAAGCCTCCATCGGCTCCCGCGTCATCGCCAGCGAACACATCCCCCCCCTGCGCAAAGATGTCTTGTCCAAATGCTACGGCGGCGATATCAGCCGCAAGAAAAAGCTGTTGCAGAAGCAAGCTAAGGGGAAAAAGCGGATGAAAGCGATCGGTACCGTCGATGTCCCGCAAGAAGCATTTATGGCGGTGTTGAAGCTGGAGCAGAGTTAGCAGTTTGCAAGGATAAGGAAGATGGGGTAGGGGCGGTTCGCGAACCGCCCGTATGAGGGGTTTAGTCTTCAATTTAATTAAGTAGGGGAGAAACCATGTCGGGGAATGGTCTCCAAACCCTTCCCTCCATTGGTTGCCCGATCGCGCTATTGTCTCCCGAACTGTCTCAAAACTTAAAGATTTGGTGAACTCAGTGCGTTCCCATCCGGTTTCAGGCAGAATAAGGTCGGGCATAATAGTGCTAATCTTGCACGCGCGATCGCGCGATCGCACGGTTGCAAACCCCGCTATAGCAGGAGTAGGAGCTGGCTTTCGCATAATGAGAATTTTGGTTACCGGCGGCGCTGGGTTTATTGGTTCCCACCTGATCGATCGCCTGATGGAGCAGGAACACGAAGTCCTGTGTTTGGATAACTTCTTCACCGGGGACAAGCGCAATATCCTGAAATGGTTCGACCATCCCTACTTCGAACTGATTCGGCACGATATCACCGAGCCAATTCGCATCGAGGTGGATCGGATCTATCACCTGGCGTGTCCGGCGTCTCCGGTTCACTACCAGTACAATCCCGTTAAAACCATCAAAACGAACGTCATCGGCACGTTGAATATGCTGGGGTTAGCCAAGCGAGTCAAAGCGCGATTGCTACTAGCCTCTACTTCGGAAGTGTACGGCGATCCCGACGTCCACCCCCAAACCGAAGACTATCGCGGCAACGTCAACTGTATCGGTATTCGCTCCTGCTACGACGAAGGCAAACGGGTCGCCGAAACCCTCGCCTTCGACTACCACCGACAGAATGGCGTCGATATTCGCGTGGCTCGCATTTTCAATACTTACGGTCCGCGAATGCTCGAAAACGACGGTCGCGTGGTCAGCAACTTCGTCGTCCAAGCCTTGCGCGGCAAACCCCTGACCGTTTACGGCGACGGTTCCCAAACCCGCAGCTTCTGCTACGTGTCTGACTTGGTTGACGGGTTAATTCGATTGATGAATGGCGATCGCATCGGACCGATCAATCTCGGCAATCCCGACGAATATACCATTCTCGAACTTGCCGAAAAAATTCAACAGATGGTCGATCCCGACGCCGACATTCAATTTCGTCCCCTCCCACAAGACGATCCCAAACAGCGACAACCGGATATCACTCGCGCTAAAACCCATCTGGGATGGGAGCCGACCGTTCCCTTGCAAGAGGGATTGAAACGTACCATTCAAGATTTTCGCGATCGCCTCGCCTCGGGATGATTGGCTCGCCATTCCAGCCAGTTACAGAGGCTTCCCAGTTTTTCAGGGTGTGTTAAATAGGGGAATGAATATCAAATTTGTGGGAATTTTTAGAAATTAATGCATTTTGGTGGCTCGCCCAGTCCAAAATTGCAGTAGTTTGAATTCTCCCGAACCTTTATATCGTTGAGGATGAATTTGTATGCGTGTTTGCGTTATCGGTACCGGATACGTCGGTTTAGTCACCGGAGCCTGCTTGGCTCACTGCGGACATCACGTCATCTGCGTGGATAATAATGAAGAAAAAGTTAAATTAATGAAATCCGGGCGATCGCCCATTTACGAACCCGGACTGTCTGAAATCATGGAAGCGGCGATCGAAGCGGGTAAAATTGAATTTACCAGCGATCTCGCTGCTGGCGTCAGTCATGGCGAAATTTTATTTATTGCCGTCGGAACGCCTCCCCTTCCCTCCGGCGAAAGCGATACTCGCTACGTCGAAGCCGTGGCTCGGGGGATTGGAGCCAACCTGCAAAACGGCTATAAGGTCATCGTCAACAAGTCTACCGTTCCCATCGGTTCGGGGGACTGGGTGCGCATGATCGTCCTCGATGGCATCGCAGAACGCCAAAAATCCCTCGTCGGCGCAGGGGGCGGAATCAGCGATACGGGCGACATTGAAGCCGAATTTGACGTGGTCAGCAACCCCGAATTTTTGCGGGAGGGATCGGCAGTCTACGATACGTTTAACCCCGATCGCATCGTATTGGGCAGCAACAGTCCCCGCGCCCTGTCGATGATGCAGGAACTCTACACGCCCATCACCCAACGGGAAATGGCGGAAGACAAGTCCTTACCGCCCGTCCCGGTGGTGGTCACGGATTTGAGTTCGGCGGAAATGATTAAGTATGCAGCGAACTCGTTTCTGGCGACCAAAATCAGCTTTATTAACGAGGTTGCCAATATTTGCGATCGCGTTGGGGCGGACGTGACCCAGGTGGCTAAAGGCATCGGACTCGACTCGCGCATTGGCAATAAGTTCTTGCAAGCGGGGATCGGTTGGGGCGGTTCGTGCTTCCCCAAAGACGTATCGGCGCTAGTTCACACCTCCGATGACTACGGTTACGACGCGCAATTGCTCAAAGCGGCGGTAGAAGTCAACCGACGCCAGCGGTTGATGACCATTGAAAAACTCCAGCACGAACTCAAAATCCTCAAAGGTAAAACAGTTGGCTTGCTGGGTCTGACCTTTAAACCCAACACCGACGACATGCGCGATGCGCCAGCACTCAACATTATCGAAAATCTCAATCGCCTGGGTGCCAAGGTCAAAGCCTACGATCCGATTGTTTCCCAAAGCGGGATGCGCGACGGCTTGTCTGGGGTGATGGTCGAAACCGATCCCGAACGGCTCGCCGATGGCTGCGACGCGCTGGTATTGGTAACCGACTGGAAGCAATTCCTCAGCCTCGACTATGGCAAGATGGCGAAGCTGATGATTAATCCGGTGCTGATCGACGGTCGTAATTTCCTCGATCGCGAGGCGGTTGAAAGTGCGGGCTTCCGTTATTTGGGAATCGGTCGCTAAGCTATCCCATAGATTGCCAAAAATGGGGAATTCGGAGCGTTTTCCGTTTTCCCCAAGTTTGCATTTTGAGCAGGCTGGCATCTAAAACAGAGCATTTATGTTAGTCACATTGATGGCATTTTTAGATCGCTGAGGTCAATTTTCATTATTGTCGGTTGCCGTACTTTGGTTTAAGACTTACGCGGGAAATGTTCGATCTGAGCGTAGCCGCTAAAAATCAATTCCTTCCCCTTGGTTTGCAAGCGGTTGAGACGCATCATCACGCCATCGAGATCGAAGCGATCGAGATCGACCATATTATTCAAAACTTCGATTAATCCCCGACTGAGTTGTTCGGAGCGATCGCGCATGGACTCGGGAACTTCGTCCAACTCGAACTCAGGTGCGGCGAACTTAATCCGACGCCGACGCTCGATGTCCACGGTGGATTTGAGGCAAATGGGAATCGATTCGCTCTCGGGAATATCCGCACGAGCCGTTAGCTGAATTTGATTTTCCGGTAACAGCTCGACTTGCACGTCCGCAAAGGATACCGGTTTTCCACCCGAAACCTCCGTCAGTGCTGGCATATCGAGGTCGCGCAGCCGACGGGTGACTAACTCCGCCGTAAACGCGCGGTTAATCCCGTCTTCAGACAGCACCACTTGCGCCACCGCTTGCGTCGGTTGCTTCAGGCGCAATTGACCGCCGAGAACGGACGCAAAGTCCACAGACACCGCATCAGTCTCGAAGGACATCTGCTCGACCGGAAAATCTTTGCGAATGACTAGACCTTTACCGCTCATCTTGAAGCTATCGATGATGCCCTGCAATAACTTGCTGGACGGATAGCAACGGATGGCGATTTCGACCGACTCGCTCTTGGTAAACAGGTGGCGAATCGATTGGCTGGCGACGGTATTGATGGCTTGTTCGCCCCAATCCGTACCACTAGGTGCTTTGATGCCTGTGAGACTCCCAAACATGCGGCTACTCGTTCTCGATCGGCTTTACATTCCGTAACACTTTACTTTGTAACAAATTATGAAGCGATCGGCAAATCTCTCCCACGATAAAACGGGGATATCGACCGCGATTTCAGGGCACCATGACCGTTTGTCTCAACCTCCAATGTCCCAAATCTCAGAATCCCGACAGCGCTCGATTTTGCCTGTGGTGCGGTTCTCCGTTACGTTTGGGCGATCGCTACCGTGCAACTGACCCTCTCAGTCGCGGCGGACGTACCGACACATTTGCGGCAATTGACGAGCAAACGCGATCTCGTTGCGTTATCAAGCGGTTTCGCTCCCAAAAGTCTACCACTCGGGGCGATCGCCCTGCGAATTCCACCTCAACGACAACATTTCGCCAAACGATCGACCGCCTGCACCAGTTAGGTCGCCACCCCCAATTGCCGCAATTACTCGATCGCGTCGATCTCGACGGCGAATCCTATCTCGTCCAAGAATTCATCGACGGGCAAAGTCTCGAATCGCAGCTCGCTGGCGATGGCAATTTCAGCGAACGACAGGTGCAACAGGTTCTCGTCGAAGTTCTCCCCGTCCTCCACCTGTTACATCAGGCGCAACTCATCCACCGCAATATCCATCCAGACAACCTGATTCGCCGCCATTGGGACGGCAAACTCGTCCTCGTCGGCTTCGGGACGGCAAAGTACGCCACCCCAGCCATCCTCGCCAATACGGGAACCGTCGTGGGAAGTGCCGAATATACCGCCCCCGAACAACTGCGGGGTAAAACGACGTTTGCCAGCGATCTCTACAGTCTCGGGGCGACCTGTCTCCATTTGCTGAGTGGTCTGTCTCCGTTTGATTTATTCGATCGCGCGGAAGGACATTGGGCGTGGCGAGATTATTTAACGCAACCGGTTAGCGACGAATTGGCTGCCCTCCTCGATCGCCTGGTTGCCGAGTCGCTCAACCGTCGCTATCGCAGCGTTGAGGCGGTTTTAGACGATTTAGGAATGAAAGAGATCTCCGAAGGCATGGCGTCGGAATTTCAGGTGCAACCCACGCCAATCCAGCCGGATTTGCCCCAGTGGGAATGCCAATGCGTCTTAACGAATTCGGACGAACCGCCGAGCGAAATCACGACGGTGGCATTCAATCCCAAAACCGGTCACTTGGCTAGCGGCGATTGGCAGGGCAGGGTCAAATTATGGAATCTTGACACGAACCAGTGCGATCGCGCCTTATCGGGTCATACCAGTGGCGTCATGTCCGTGGCGATCGCTCGCGACGGTCGATCTCTGGCGAGTGGGGGTGCCGACGGAACGATTCAATGGTGGCAATTATCGCCCCCCGCGCCATCTTCCCAAACCCTAGTCGGTCACGCCAGCGTCGTCACGGCAGTTGCGATCGCCCCCGATGGCAAAACATTGATTAGCGGCAGTCGCGATACCACCGTGAAATTATGGAATTTGGCAACCGGAGAGATGCGGCAAACGCTGGCAGGTCACGCCGAACGGGTCACCTGTGTTGCACTCAGCCCTCGGTTTCGCGTGGTGGCGAGTGGCAGCCAAGACGGGACGATCCGGCTGTGGGATCTCGATACTGGGGAATGCCAGCAGACGCTGCTCGGTGGCGACGGCGCCATTTACGCGATCGCGATCGCCCCAGACGGCGAAACCCTGATTGGCGGCAGTTGGGATCGCACCGTCAAACTCTGGAACCTGCGAACCGGTCGAATGGCAAGCACTCAATGCGAGCATACTCTTCTCGTCGGCGCGATCGCGATTCATCCCGACGGTCGCACCTTTGCCACCGGAAGCCACGACTGCACCATCAAACTGTGGCAGCTTCCCAACGCTCGACTCATCCAAACCCTCTGCGGTCATCGCGGCGGCATCAACGCCCTAGTTTTTAGTCCCGACGGGCAATCCCTTGCCAGCGGCAGTCAAGACGGCACCCTTCGCCTGTGGCGATCGCATTGAGCCAACCAATTGCGTTCGGGAGGCGATCGCGTTTGGATTGGGGCAGTTGCGATCGATTTACAATGATATTGACGAACAAATATATATTTTTAAGAAAATATTAGATCGCTCTCTGGCTTCATGGCAGACATCCACACACTCAGTCTGTGACTCACACCATAACTGCCAAATGAATTTTCGTTTTTGCAAGTCATTGACTGATTAAAAAAGTTAACAAATAGATCGGTTGCCAAATTTGGAATAGAGAATTATTATACAGTAAATTCAAGTTAACGCTGCGATTTTTATTTTTCGCCAACCTCCAACAGGTTTATGGGATAGCGTCACGCCAGACAAGTCACCCATTCGCTAGGCAGTTATTCGGAATGAAATATCAAAAGCTCGACAACTCCTCCTGGCATCCCCAAACCCAGGACAAAAACTCTCCGTTAGCGTCGCGACCTTTTGCCGTTCAAGCGCAACGAGATCCCCATACCCCTCCCACCCAAGAGGAAATCGAGAACGAAGCGTTTAACCAGCACAAGTTTGAGGCATTTGGACTCCAGCTTAAGCAAGACAAAGGCACGATAACCCCCGTCGAACAAGAACGATTGGGCGTGTTGCAAGCCAAAATGGATAATTTCTGGGCGCAACGCCAACAGCGGATGCCAGGAAATTCCAACTATCTCGAAATCATCGCTCGCCACGGGCAACCCCCGCAACCCGCAGTTCCCGTACAGCCCAAGTTAACTGTTGGGGAAGCGAATGATAAGTACGAGCAAGAAGCCGACCGAGTTGCGGCTCGGGTCGTCGAGCAGATTCATTCCCCGACTTCATCCCAAGAAACTGGGGTACAACGACAGGAGTTGGAAGAAGAGGAAGAACTCCAGACCAAACCCGAGATTTCGACGCTACAACGGATGGAAATTCCAGAAGAAGAAGAGGAAGAACTACAAACCAAACCCGATCCGCTGCAACGGCAGGAATTAGAAGAAGAAGAGGAAGAATTGCAGATGTCGCCCACACTCCAGCGAATGGGGGCTGAAGGAGGTGTGGCATCGACAGATTTGGAAGCAGAAATTAATGCGGCTCGTGGGAGCGGACAGAGCCTAGCACCGGAGTTGCAGACTCAGATGGGTCAGGCGATGGGCGCAGATTTTAGTGGCGTGCGAGTGCATACAGACGCGCGATCGGATCGGTTGAATCGTAGCGTAGGAGCGCGAGCATTTACTACAGGACAAGATGTGTTTTTTAAGCAGGGAGAATATCAGCCAGGAAACCGAGGCGGACAGGAGTTGATTGCCCATGAGTTGACGCATGT
>CAYQUF010000132.1:0-12793 GCA_964420595.1 uncultured bacterium | reverse complement strand
TGCAGGTATTGTTTGGCAAATTGGTCGTGGACGAATCGGGTCATGGGTGGGTTCGGGTTAACCAGCGAGGTGGTGCGTTCCGGCGTTCCTCCCCCATAACAAGACACGAAAATCGATTTCCGCCGCAACACACCCTACCAAATTACTCCACACCTAACTCACTTGAGGTTGCGCCTCTGGAGTGAATCTCAATTTCCCCCTACACTGCTTAAAGAGCACCTTCCCCGATCTCCAATGGGATTGATATCGTAAGGGTGAGAACGCGCCCAGACCGAGACTCCCTATGTCCGAACGTCCCATCTACCTCGACCACCACGCCACCACCCCCGTAGACGAACGGGTGTTAGAGGCGATGTTGCCCTATTTCAGCCAACATTTTGGCAACCCCGCCAGCATCAACCACCATTACGGATGGGAAGCCGAAGCTGCTGTCAAACAAGCGCGGGAAACTCTCGCCGAGGCGATTGGAGCGACGCCCATCGAACTCGTGTTTACCAGCGGGGCTACCGAAGCCAATAACTTAGCGATTAAAGGCGTTGCCGAGGCTTACTTTAGCAAAGGACGCCACATCATTACGGTTCAAACCGAACACAACGCCGTTCTCGACCCCTGTGAGTATTTGCAAACCCTCGGCTTCGAGGTGACTTATCTCCCGGTTCAAGCCGATGGCTTCATCGATCTGGAACAATTGGAAGCCGCGTTTCGCCCCGATACGATTTTAGTGTCGGTGATGGCTGCCAATAATGAAATTGGGGTGTTGCAACCGATCGCCGAAATTGGAGCCTTATGTCGAGATCGCCAGGTATTATTCCACACCGACGCCGCCCAAGCGATCGGTAAAATTCCCCTGGACGTGGAAGCCGCCAACATCGATTTAATGTCCCTCACCGCCCATAAAGTCTACGGTCCCAAAGGGATCGGAGCGCTCTACGTTCGCCGTCGCCGTCCCCGAGTGCAACTGGCTCCTCAAATTCACGGTGGCGGACACGAGCGGGGGATGCGATCGGGAACCCTGTCTACGCCTCAAATTGTTGGATTTGCCAAAGCGGTGGAACTCGGTTGCGAGGAAATGCCCGCCGAATCGCAACGCCTGCGCCAACTGCGCGATCGCCTCTGGAACCAACTGTCAGCCATCGATGGTATCACCCTGAACGGACACCCCAGCCAACGGCTTCCCGGTAACCTCAATCTCAGCGTGGCGGGGGTAGACGGTCAAGCCTTGCTGTTGGGACTGCAACCGGTAATGGCGGTGTCATCGGGATCGGCGTGTACCTCTGCCAAAATCTCCCCCTCCCACGTCCTCGAAGCCTTGGGGCGATCGCCCGAACTCGCCTACGCCTCGGTTCGCTTTGGCATCGGACGGTTCAACACCCCCGAGCAAATCGATCGCGTCGCCGAATGCGCCATCGCTACCATCGAGTCCCTGCGCCAAGCTCAAAGCGCGATCGCCAGCCTGGGATCGTCCCCAAGCCAATAACCGCACTATTGGATAACTATACGAGAATTGAGGAATTCGCCGCAACTTTTCCCGCTCCAGTGTTTAACCTCCCGAAGATTGGGGAAAGATAGACCGAGCCACGCGGATCGCGGCGGGCGGTTGGGTGGCTGAGGGCAATTTGTTGCCAAAATTCGTGCCGAAATTGAGCAACTAAATTGTTTCCTGTAGAATCAAGACCAAAATTACAAAGTGTAAACCGCTATCGATTGTGGAGGATAGACCCATTAGCCTATCTCGCGGTTCGACAACAACGCAGACTTCCCCCGAAGTCGAGAATTCCGTCCTCGAGATTTGGGGTCGGTCGTCGCTGCAAGGTCATGTCACCATCAGTGGCGCGAAAAACGCTGCCTTAGTGGTAATGGCGGGGACCTTACTTTGCCCTGAAGATTGTCGCCTACGAAATGTTCCCTCGCTCGTTGACGTGGCGCGCATGGGGCAAATTCTGGCGGCGTTGGGCGTCAAACTGGAACGAAATGGCGATTGCTTGGACATCAACGCCAAGCACATTCGTCAATCTCAAGCCCCCTACGAGTTGGTCAGCCAGTTGCGGGCGAGTTTCTTTGCCATCGGACCGCTGCTGGCGCGGTTGGGCGTGGCTCGCATTCCCCTCCCCGGCGGTTGCGCCATCGGCGCGCGTCCTGTAGACCTGCACGTCCGGGGATTGCAAGCGATGGGCGCGCAAGTTCAAATCGCCCACGGGATGGTTCACGCTTGGGTCGGTGGCGGTCGCAAGCGCCTGCAAGGGGGCAAAATTTATTTGGACTATCCCAGCGTCGGTGCGACGGAAACCCTGATGATGGCAGCGACCCTCGCTGAAGGGGAAACCACAATCGACAATGCCGCCCAAGAGCCGGAAGTCATCGATCTGGCAAACTTCTGTCGGGCAATGGGCGCTCGCATCCGAGGTGCGGGAACCAAAACGATTGTCATTTCCGGCGTTCCCCATCTCCACGGCACGGAATACAGCATCGTGCCCGATCGCATTGAAGCCGGGACGTTTCTGATCGCCGGTGCCATTGCCAATTCGGAATTGACCCTCTCGCCGGTGATTTCGGAACACTTAATCGCCCCCATTGCCAAATTGCGCGCCATTGGCGTTCGAGTGATTCCCGAAGGTTTGAACTGCTTGCGCGTGGTGCCCGGCGAAGTTCACCGAGCGACCGATATCGAAACGCTGCCCTATCCCGGCTTTCCCACGGACATGCAAGCCCAATTTATGGCGTTGCTGACCCTGTGCGAAGGCAATAGCGTTATTACCGAAACGGTGTTTGAAAATCGCTTGCGTCATGTGGCAGAACTCAGCCGCATGGGTGCCGACATTCGCGTTAAGGGCAACCACGCGATCGTGCGGGGCGTTCCGTTTCTCTCGGGTGCGCCGGTTGTTGCCACTGACTTGCGCGCTTCTGCGGCGTTGGTGGTGGCTGCGTTGGCTGCCGAAGGCAAAACCACGATTCAGGGGTTGCACCACCTCGATCGCGGTTACGAGAAACTGGACATGAAGCTGGAAAAGTTGGGGGCGCGGTTGAAGCGGGTTCCCACTCCGGTCGAAGCCGAGGACAACTCCTCCGAAAGCACGCCAGCCCAATCCGCTTTAAAATAGAGGTTGCAGCCTTGGGAGAGCAGTACTGGCGCGATCGCCCGAATGTCTCTCCCAACGCCTGTCCCGATCCTCCCTAGCTCCCAATCACGCATCATGCCCGGATTCACAAAAGTGCCCATCGCGCTCAAAGCCAACCAGTTCCGCCATCCCCTCGACTTAGAAGCCACGAATTCCCTGAAGCAGATACCAGGGTTAGACTTAATCGTGCGCAACCTGCTCGGGGCGATCGGCGAACAGTTCTTTTATTTAGACAATATCGCCTCTAGCGTCCTCGTCAGCGACCGGCAATTGCCCGAATTGCACCAGCTTTTACTGGAGGCGGCGCGGGTGTTGGATTTGGAACCGCCGCAACTGTATATCCGTTCCTCCCCGGTTCCCAATGCCTATACCTTCGCCATGCGCGGACGCCAGCCGTTTATGGTGGTTCACACCTCGCTGATCGATATGCTGACCCCCGAGGAAGTGCAAGCGGTGATGGCGCACGAATTGGGACACCTCAAGTGCGAACACGGGGTTTACCTCACCCTGGCGAATTTGATTATGCTGGCAGCCGGACAGTTGCCCAATTTTGGGGCGCTCATTGCCCAAGGGTTGCAGTCGCAGATTTTAGAATGGTTGCGCTGTGCCGAATTTAGCTGCGATCGCGCGGCGTTGTTAGGGGTGCAAGATCCGAAAATTGTCATGTCGGTGCTGATGAAGCTCGCTGGCGGTTCCCCCGCGATCGCCCCGAAGCTGAATCTCGATGCCTTCATCGATCAGGCTCGCGCCTACGACAACATTAGCAACAACCAACTCGGTCAAATGCTCAAGCAAGCCCAAACCGAGCAACTGACCCATCCCCTTCCCGTCCTGCGCGCCCGCGAAATCGATCGCTGGGCGAGCAGCCAAGATTATCAAAACCTGTTGCAACGATGCGCCCATCCTGCTTATAATGGAGAAACCGACAATCAGGGCGGATGGCGAAATTGGTAGACGCACCACACTCAAAATGTGGCGACTTCGGTCATGAGAGTTCGAGTCTCTCTCCGCCCATTTGCTAGCCAGCTTAGGAGGTCCTAGCTTATGGCATCCCGGCTGAAGCGGTGGGAATCTCCTCGCTACGAGGGGAGGAACGCCAAAGGGAAAGGCGGGTCGGCTCGCGCCCGACAAATCAAAAAACAACACAAAATGATGCGCAAGCGGCTCAAAGCCGAAACCAAGCGCCAAAATCGAGGGGAGAGGACGCAACGTTCTCTTCCCTTCATTTTTTTGGAAATGTAAGGGGTTGGTTCCCAACCTTTCCCTCACCGAACGAAATATCCTGTAAGACGCCATTTATCAACGTTCGATAACCTATTTCAGTTTCGGATGTGCTTTAATTCAAAGATATAAAACGCTAAAGCCTTTGAAGGATATTCCTAACGATCGGCTGGCGTTTAAATGGGTTATCTCTAGTATGTCTTGAATTCTTGACAACACAATCTCGTCTTAACTCAATCGAAGTGAGCTTCATTCCTTGTCATTTCGGAGGCACAACCATGTCCAAACATGATGTCGAAACGCTACTCGAAGCAGGCGGACAGGATAAAAGCGTCCAAGCCAAATACGATAGCGCCCAAACTAAAGAGGAATTCGTCAAACTCGCCGCGACGGACGGCTATAAATTTACCGTCGAAGAACTCGATGCCGTTTTGAGAGAAACGGGGGACACCTTCGAACTGTATGGCAATCCCCCCAAACGCGGTATTTGGTGGACGTAAGGCGAAACAGTTTCGCCAGATCGATCGCCCATCGGGTCGGGGAAATCGGTGCGAGATTTTGCCTTACCGGTCTCCTCCGACCAACGCTTGAGGCGAACGCGCTTCGCCCCAATCTGCCTGAGTGACGTTAGTGCCTCTGAAATCGGCGCGATCCAATCGTGCTTGCGTGAAATTCGCATGGGCGATATTTGCCCCTCTCAGCCGCACGCCGCGTAACTTGGCTTCGCTGAAATTGGCAGAACTCAAATTGGCTCCGGTCAAATTCGCGCCATTGAGTTTGGCTTCGCTGAGGTTGACCCCATCGAGTTCGACCCCTGATAATTCCACCCCGTTTAAATAGGCACCGCACAGGTTGGTTCCCTGGAACGATACCCCGTCAAGAGATGCGCCGCTGAGTCTGGCTCCAGCAAGATTCGTCCAGCTTAAATCGGCTCCGGAAAGGTTGGCACCGCGCAAGTTAATTCCTTGCAGGTTGGCACCGCACAGGTTGGCATTTTGTAAATTAGCGCCTCGTAAATTGGCTCCAACCAAATTGGCACCGCTGAGTTTCGCCCCTTCGAGAGACGATTTGACCAAAAATGCGCCGCTGAGGTTGGCTTTGGTGAGATCGGCTTCAATCAGGGTTCCGTCGCTGAGTTTAATAAAACTTAAATCCGACCAGTTTAACCGGGCGCGCTCTAGATTCGATCCGGTTAAAAAGGCGCGGCTGAGGTTAACGCCCATTAAATTTGCCTCGCCCAAATTCACGCGAATTAACGTGGTTCGGTTGAGGTCGATGCCTTGAAAATTCCACCCACAAAAGTCTCGTTTGCCGCCTTCATACAGTCTCAGAAAGTAAGAGACTTTAAGGTGAATTGGCGTTTCGCGCGATATCCAAAGACGATCTTGCGTAGAATTACTGAACATCCATCGAGGGTCTCAATAATGGACAGCGAATGGTTAGAATTACGTTAGGCTTGAGGTTTGAGCAATTGATGTTTCGCTTCAGCGCTGCTTGCAATTGCCCGATCGCTTAGTTTAAATTTTAGCTTAGGGCGGCAATCGATTTATTTAAGAAAAACATACATTTGTCAAGCAATTTTGCAAAGCTGCTAGGGTAGAGCAGTGGTTCGTGACGAGCGGTCTCTCTCGGTCGAGCAAGGCAACAGGAAAGCGTACCTCGACAACCCGTGAAATGCTCTATAGATTAAGAAGGCGATCCATCCGCTAGGGGAAGGGAAGGCAGCGATGTTCTTGTTTCTGACTCGGGTGTTGTTGTGGCTGCTCGTCATCGTCGTACTCTGGTACGTGCTGCTGCAATTGCTCCCGCGAGTTTATTTGACGTGGTTGGGGGGCGTTATCCTTGCTACGTTTATCGTGCTTGCCTTCTTGGAGCCGACCGATCCGACGGCGGCGACGGTTTGGTACGTGCTATCGCTGCCCTTGCGACCGTTGGGACTGGCGTTGGTGTTGCTGGTGCTGGGGGTGAAGGGGGGATTGGATGAAGTTAAGGGCTCTCACGTGGCAGCGGCGCTGTTAATTTTACTGTTGGGCAGTACGCCATTTTTGCCCCATCGACTGACGCGAGAGATCGAACGAGATGCGCTGGACTTGGCGGCGGAAGAATCGACAGCGGGGAGTACGGCAATCGTGCTGCTCGGTTGGAATACGACGCGACGGGTGGCTTTACCCGAGGGAGAGAGTCAAATTCAACTGGGCGATCGCGGCGAACTGTTGAGCGAAGCGGTTCGATTGTACAATGCTGGCGCTGCCCCGCGCGTGATTGTCAGTGCCGGTCGCCGACGGGATGTCGAGGATGCTCAAGGGAGGAGAATTTTCGAAGCCAACGATCTCCGCACCCTGTTGGTCGATCGCGGCGTTCCGTCCGAGAGTACGATCGTTGAAGGGTCTGGCTTGGACGCGCGCAGTAGTGCTGAAGGCGTTCGCCAGATTCTAGAGGAACTGGGGTTGGGCGATCGCGTGGTTTTGGTCGCCTCTGCCATTCAAATGCGTCGTGCGGCGCTTTCTTTTGCCGAATTGGAGTTCGAGGTCGTTCCCCGTCCCGCTCTGTTCTACGCGCGCCAACTGCGAGGAGGAGACGTGGGAGAGGTGCGGGTTGAAGATTTTATTCCCAGCGTGGAGGCGTTGTCTCTGACCACTCAACTCACGGACGAATATCTGGCGCGAATTTATTACTTTTTGCGCGGTTGGCTCTCGCCCGATCGCCAATTGTAAGCAGATGCTGCGCGAACTACCCGACGCCGACCCGATAGGATACAGCGCGGAGCTTCCCGTTGAGGGAGCTAAATTTGTTGCATCTTGTTACAAAATATTCCCAAACGCCGCAGTTTGACTGAAATTGGTGAACAGTTATCTGCTGACCGTTAAGGAGTGTAGCAATTATGTCTTCGCTTTCGGATACTCAAGTTCTCGTGGCTCTGGTGATTGCCCTGATTCCGGGCATTTTGGCGTTTCGCCTGTCTACCGAGCTGTATAAGTAATTTGGGCTTGTCCCAATAATTGCGCCAGCGAGTCTATCTTAGTGGTAGAGCGTCCTCCCAATCGAATCGTTCGACGACTGGGATAGACTCTGCTGCTATTGTGAGTGCGAGTCACGAGCTAGGGAGTAGCTTCCTAGCCCCTGGGTGGGACTCGGGAGTAGAAAGTCAGGCGATCCGGACGCTAAAGTGTGGGAGACCATCTCTGATGCACGATCGTTGTTGAGCCGTTCAGCTTATGAATGCACTGCCCAAACCGTCTAGACCGCCACTACATCCGGTTCGATCCAAACCTGCGCGATCGCGCCGTCCGTCAAGAAATCTCGCTTCTCAAACACCCCGCCGATCTCGGCGAGTCCGATCGCGCCGTCGTTCCCAGGGTTCGTCCCAACCGAGAGCCGCTCGAACCTTGGCGATCGAAAACGCGACTAAAATCGCGATCGACTTGGTCATTGCGGGCGCGACCCTGTCTGCATTAGTCCAGCTCGTCCCCAATCGTCTGGCACAGAAGCAAAACCTGCAAGAGTTGCGATCGGAAGTGCAACTGACCCAAAACCGGGTGGATCGGCTCCAACAGGATTTCAACCATTATTTCGACCCGCAACAGTCGAGAAGTATTTTACTCGAGCAAAGTCACCTTGCCGATCCCGATCGCGTTCGGATTATTTTGCAAGACGAAACCCAGTAGGGGCTTGGTTGCCAAGCCCCATTCAATCGTCCGACCGAGGATCGCTAAACCGATTCGATCGCTCTGGGATAGGGACTGGTGAGGCGATCCAGTTGCTTCACCAACAGGCTGAGGAACAGCCCCACGTCCGTGACCACGCCAATGGATTCGACCGAGCCGCGATCGCTGAGTTTGGTCACCACCGCCGGGTTGATATCGACGCAGACCATTTTGACGCCGGAGGGGGTCATATTCCCGACGCCAATCGAATGCAGCATGGTCGAGAGCATCAGAATCATGTCTGTCCCTCGCAACAGGCGGGCGTATTCTTGCTGTGCCTTAATTAAGTCCATCTCGGTTTCCGGAAGCGGACCGTCATCGCGGATCGATCCCGCCAAGCAGAACGGCACCTGATTGCGGACGCACTCGTACATCACCCCTTGCTTCAGGATGCCCTGTTCGACAGCGTTGGCGATACTGCCGCAACCCCGAATGGTATTGATGGCTTTGAGGTGGTGGCGGTGTCCGCCGCGAACGGCAACGCCGCGTTTCATGTCCACGCCGAGGGAGGTTCCCATCATTGCCTGTTCGATGTCGTGAACGGCGATCGCGTTTCCGCCCAGCAACACTTGGATGTAACCTTCGCGAATCAGGTGTCCGAGGTGTTCTGCGCCACCGGTGTGGATGACCACCGGACCGGCGGTGACGGCGACTTTACCGCCGCGATCGCGAATTCGGCGCATTTCCCACGCCACCTGTTCGACCACTAATTCCACCCGACGCTCGCTGGAGACGCCAGCGGACATGAAGCTGAATTCTTGTTTCTGCTCGCGGGTTTCCGGTTTGTGGATGGTACGCAGTCCTTGCACGTCTACCACCACGCGATCGCCCAGTTCGAGATCCCGCAGCAGCTTGCATTTGGCGGTCCAGCCGTCGGGGGTGTGTCGCACCGCGATCGCCCCATCCATGCGCTGATTTTGCACCCGTACCCACTGGCCGTCTACGCGCACGTCGGTAGGGTAAATTGTGGTGACGTAGAAATCGTCGGGGGCGACTCCGGCTTGGGTGACGGGTTCGAGTTTGGCATCCCGCTCCTCGTCCGGAAGTGCCACTGCACCTAGTTCGATCAGTTGGGCGACAATTTCTTCGAGGCGATCGGCTGAAGGGGCCGAGACTTTCACTTCGGCGGTAGACACGCTTTGTCGCTGTTCGCCCAAGTTGAAGTTAAGCACTTGGAAGCTGCCGCCTTCTTCAACAATGGTATCGAGGGCGCGGTTGATTAACCCGGTATCGAGTAAGTGACCTTCGAGTTGGATGGTGCGGGTTTCGACGGGAATGTTGGCGTGGCGTTCGGGCAGAACCGGTTCGGTGACCCGCAGGGTGAGGCATTTCGCCGCTCCCCCGGCTTTGAGAAATTCGGTCAGCGGCGTTTCCACCACTTCAAAGCCGATATCTGCCATGCGTTGTTTTAAGCCGTCGCTGGCTTTGTTCATCACCACCGTTTTACCCACGTTGACGGCGTTGCAGGCGAAGTTGACCGCATCGGGTTCTTCGAGGGGAATGCGCTTTTCTTCGGGAACCCGCATTTCGATGATGCGGTTGGAATAGAAGTCAAACGCGGGGGGGTAATAGAGTAAATAGCCGTCGGTGAGAGGACAGAAGCAGGTGTCGAGGTGGTAGAAGCGTTCGTCTACCAGTTGCAGCGAGAGGACTTCGATATCGAGCCACTCAGCCAGGTAGGGGTGGGCGTCGAGTTCGGAGCGGAAACCGTATCCCGCCCACAGCCAGCGTCCTTCGCGATCGAGCAGGGCGTCGCCCGCTCCTTCAAACGGCAGGTCTTTGGGGAGTTCGCGGACGTTATAACCTTGGCTTTCAAACCATTGTTTGAAGTGGGGTTCTTCCCCTTGGCGTTCGGGGTGGAGAAAGCGGCTGAGGACGACGTTATCGCCCAAGACCAGTCCGGCGTTGGCAGTGAAGACCATATCGGGCCAGCCCGATTGCGGCGTGACGAGATCGACGACGGCTCGTTCTTTGATTTTTTGATGGAGTCCGTGCCACTGTTCCACGGCGCGATCGCGCGAGGATTTGTGAATGTTTCCCTCCATCCACGGATTAATGACGTAATCCACGTCGTAGTGTTCGGGGGAACACATGAGGAAGCGAATCGAATCGGTCATAGTTGAAGTTAATACCCTGAAAATCTTGCGAGAGCAAACGTTCCCAAACGGCTATTACAAGTCCTGTTGAGGGGGCGATCGGTCGCATGGTTAAAGTGAAATTGCAACTCGCCCCATTGCGGGTGCAGTCAATGGATTGCTGACACGCCAACTTTCTATTTTAAAACACGAAAGAATGAAAAAGTATGGGATTTAATTTTGATGATTTCATGACATTGGAACGAGTGGCGAGGGAGAAAACAAGTGGGCAATGCAGCTCCCCGAAATTGAACAAAAATAGCGACGCATTCCCCCCCTGTTCCTAGGTGGGGATTAGCGACTCGAACCTGCCGAGGCAGAAAAATCTGTCACAATATCGGATAGGTTCTGGCTGACTCGTCCATCTTTTCCATGAAGTCGATCCCCGGACAAACCCCGACGCGCCTTGCCCTGTTCGGTGCGGTTCTCGTGGGTTCCACCCTCTGTCCCCCACTCCTGGCGGGAACTGCTGTCCCGGCAGTGGTTCCCAATTTAATCGGAATGGTCGCGAGCGTGTTTGGCGGCTTGGTTGCCAACGATATGGGAGAGCTGGCAAAACGCCTCGAAGACAAAGACACCACCAACCACGACCTCGCCAAAGCCACGGGAGAAGCTATTGCTCTCGTTCTGGCGAACTTGGCGACAACCCAAGATCTCGACCCGAAGCTGACGCGGAAACTGAAGCCGCTGGGCAAGGTGGCTGCAAATCGTTGGCTGGAGATTTCGCACTCGAACGACCATCGCGACACGCCTCTAGCCCTTCAAGAGACAGAACTGGTGAAGTTGATGTCTCGCAAAGCCGAGGACTTTGCACGGGTGACGGCTCTCGATGCGGAAACTTGGCAAAACGCCGTTCGAGCTTTGGACGCCGCCGCCAAAACCCAACTGCCACCTCGCTGGATTCGCCTGATTGCCTCCCAACTCCACCGCACTTTTCCCCAAGCCTTGCGGGAAATTTTGAAGGCGGACGCTCAGAGTGGCGGGAAAGCCTACGCCGCCATGTCCCTGAGTTTGATGGGGGAAATGGTGGCACTGGCGGGGGAACGGCAACGCTTTCCCGGCGACGCACCGGACGATGTGGAAAGGCTATTAGATATCCTTCAGCGTTCCCAAGCCGAGCAGCAGACGGCGTTTCGTCAGGCGATGGCGGGAGTGGAGTCGGGGTTTGTGGAGGTGCTGGAACGGGCGAAACAGGAGATTATCGAGGAACTACGTCAAGGGTTTGGGGACGTTAACGAGCGGCTTGACGAGCTTGTTGAAGATGTTGGCGAAATTAAAGAGATTATCGCCGAGCAGAAACCCCGCGTGGGGACGCAGACGGGTGGAAACTTTCGCGGCGTGGCGGCGAACTGGCAGGGACGGGAAGCAGAAATTCAGCAGTTGAAAGCGTGGATTTTCGATCCGAACGCGACCCTGATGGGGATTGAGGGGATGGGGGGATTGGGCAAAACCAGTTTGGCGGCGAAGGTCTTTGACGAACTCAAAACTGAGTACGACGGCTATTGGGCGGACGTGAGTGCGGGGGTGGGGTTTGCGGAAGTGGCGCGGGAGGTGCTGGCACAGTTTGCGCGTCCGATTCCCGAGCAAGAGATGATGTTGGCGGATGCGCTGGTGGCGTGTTTGCAGGACAACCGCTGTCTGCTGGTGTTCGATAACTTGGAGACGGTGCTGCGAAACGGGCAGTTTGTGGACGGCTCGCTTTACGAGGGGTTTTTCCGGGGTTGGCTCAACCGCCACAGCCAGAGTGCGGTGCTGGTAACGACGCGGGAACGTCTCGATTTGCGCGGGTTTAACCGTTGGCTGCCGTTGGCGGGATGGAGCGAGGCAGAAGGGGCGGCGTTTTTACAAGAGCGGGGCATTCAGGGCGAAGAGAGGGAACTGCGGGCGTTTTCGGTACTGGTGGAGGGGTATCCGCTGTTGCTGCGGTTCGTGGCGGATTTGCTCGTGGAGGACTCGCCGCAGAATCCCAGGCTGGAACGGTTGTCGGCGTTGGGGTTGGCGTCGCTGTCGGAGTTGCTGGTGCATCCGGAGGTACGCGGCACGCACCGTCAGGCGGAAGTGGGGATGGTGGCGGTGTTGGATGCCAGCTACGGACGGTTGAGTCAGGCGGCGAAAACCCTTTTGCATTCCGTCAGCGTGTTGGCGGGTCAGTTTGAGGCGGAGGCGGCGTTGGCGGTGTCGGGGTTGGAGATGGCACCGACGGAGGTGGCGGCGGCGTTGCGACAGTTGGCGCGGCAGTCGTGGCTGTTGGAGGATGAGGTTGAGGGACGGCGGGTTTACAGTTTCCAGCAGGTGGTGTTGGCTTACGTGCAGCACAAGGCGGGAACGCTGGGGAAGGCACGTCGGCGAGCCATTGCTTACTATCAGCGTCAGGCGAAACCCCGGGCGGAATGGGAAACTCTGGACGACGTGCGCGAGTATTTGGAGATTTTCGAGCAGTTCTGTCAGTTGGGGGAGTACGAGGCGGCGTTCGATACGCTCCGAGATGGGGATTATGTGGATCGCTTTCTCAATCTTGGAGGTTACAACTCGACTCGGGTGGAACTGTACCTTCAGCTTGTGGAGCGCTGGCAAGGGGGCGATCGGCGAAACTGGATGTTCGGGGCGGCGTTAACCA
>CAYQUF010000131.1:6588-12849 GCA_964420595.1 uncultured bacterium | reverse complement strand
TCTCTCGCTTCAATCCAAGATTTGAAGCGGAGGATTCTGGCGGGTTTGGCTAAAGGCGAGATCTCCCATTCCAGCCTGCGCCACGGGACGGATTATCTGCAACGATCGCTCTTGGAAGCTGAAGGCGTTGAGTTTAGCGAGCAAGGCAGGATCGATTTGCGGCGTTATTTGTGGGATGGCTTGGCGGGTAATGGTTTGGGGGAAGCCTGAAATACTTGCTTGACAAACGGGTCAGTCGCCTAGATCTTCTTCAATTGGCGCGATCGCGCCAATTGGTTATTTGATTATTTAAAATCCCATCCCATGAAACTGTTGTTAATTTATTGAAATAATTATTAATTTATATAAAAAATTACTTTAAATTGCAGTCAACCAAAAACTTAAAATATACAATACAAGAGTGTCTAGTTAATTGAGTATTTCATGAGCAAAATTATTGCTTAGGGTATAATCCAATGTGGAAAACGAGCCTATCACTTCTGGCTGCATTATGCGTTATTCCCCTCGCCAATGCGGCGATCGCTTCTATAGTTCCCCCTCGTGCCAATGAAAACGGTAACTATGGAAGAACTGACCATACGGATTGGCGGGTAGTCGATCCCGACCCTGACGGTTTGAACTGTCGCATGGGACGGTATTCAATTGAGCAAATTCATGATGTGAGATCGAATGTCCCCATGAATATCTATAACTGGAATGTAGTCAGACGACTTCCAACCGGTCAGTATTTTGAAATTGATTTAACTCCAGGAGGATACGCCTGTTATCAAGACGATCGCGGTTTACCTTGGTTGTATATCGATGCTTATAATTGCTTTGTTCGTGCCAATACTGCCTACGTTCGTCCGGTATTTGACTGATAAATAACAACCCATCAAAGAGAGACGCGAGACTTGCCCGCGTCCCCATTTTCAAACATTAAGCACTCATTTCTAACATCCGCTGAATCGGTTTCAGTGCCGCCACGCGAACGTCCTCGGGTAACGTAATTTCAGGCTCGCGATTCTTCATCGACAGATACAGCTTTTCGAGCGTATTCAACCGCATATGCGGGCATTCGTTACACGCGCAGCTATTCATCGGTGGTGCCGGAATAAATTGCTTGTTGGGAATTTGCTTGCGCATTTGGTGGATAATTCCCGGTTCCGTTGCCACCACAAACGCATCGCTGTCGCTTTCTCGGGCGTATTTCAACAATGCCGTGGTCGAACCGATGTAATTGGCGTGTTCTAACACGGGCGGTTCGCATTCGGGATGGGCGATGACTTCCGCATCGGGATGCTCGATTTGCAACTGCACGATTTTCTTTTCTGAAAAGTTCTCGTGAACGATGCAACTGCCTTGCCACAAGAGCAACTCCCGTCCGGTTTGCTGCATGACGTAACGTCCCAAATTGCGATCGGGGGCAAAAATAATCGGTTGGTCTTCGGGGATTTGCTCGATGATTTTGACGGCGTTGGAACTGGTGCAGATAATATCGCTCATTGCCTTAATTGCGGCAGAGCAATTGATATACGAAACCACCACACGATCGGGATGCGCCGCTTTGAACTTGGCAAATTCCTCCGGCGGACAGCTATCGGCGAGGGAACACCCGGCTTCGAGGTCGGGAAGCAACACCAGCTTGTCGGGGTTGATAATTTTGGCGGTTTCCGCCATAAAGTGAACCCCAGCAAACACGATGACGTCGGCGCTGGTTTCGGCGGCTTGGCGGGACAGTCCGAGGGAATCGCCGATATAGTCGGCAACGTCTTGAATATCGGGATCCTGGTAGTAGTGCGCCAGAACCACGGCGTTGAGGTCCCGCTTGAGGCGATCGATCGCCTCGAACAGGTCGAAAGGAATGGCATCCTTGGGGTCTTGTTGGAGAAGTGCGGTCGTAAACACGGTTGGGCGTTGTTAAAGAGTTAGTGGCTTCTTAATTTCAGATTATAGTAGTTTTAACCAAAAATCCGCAGTGGGGAAATGCGATCGCGATCGCCCTCCGATAAAAATGTCAAAACGATTCATCCTTGCCTATGCTGGGTATAAGGTGGAATGAAAGTAGGCATGGTCAACACGCACGATTGTCAGGAGCAGGAAATCAAAATCGCGGTGGTCGGCGACATTCACGATCGGTGGAACCAGCGAGATCGCGCCGCACTTCACCATTTAGGGGTCGATTTAGTGCTGTTCGTGGGGGATTTCGGCAACGAGTCGGTTTCGGTCGTCCGCGAGATCGCCCAGCTCGACCTTCCCAAAGCGGTGGTGTTCGGCAATCACGACGCTTGGTATACGGCGACGGAGTGGGGTCGCAAAAAATGCCCCTACGATCGCGATCGCGAAGACTGGGTACAGCAGCAACTGGACTTGGTCGCAGACTGTCACGCCAGCGATCGCCCTTTGAATTTCCCAGAATTGGGCGTGAGCGTGGTGGGAACCCGTCCGTTTAGCTGGGGCGGTTCCGAGTGGAAATACGCCGATTTCTATCGCCAGTGGTTCGGACTCAACAGTTTTGAAGAGTCAACCCAGCGCATGGCGGACGCGGCGGAAGCTGCCGAGAGCGATACGATTATTTTCTTAGGACACAACGGTCCTAAAGGACTGGGCGATCGCCCTGAAGATCCCTGCGGTCGGGATTGGCGACCCCTCGGCGGCGACTTTGGCGATCCCGATTTTGCCGAGGCGATCGCTCGCACGCGACAGTTAGGCAAAACCATTCCCTTCGTGACCTTCGGACACATGCACCATCGCCTGCGCCATACCCAAGAGCGATTGCGGCGATCCATCCACGTCGATGGGGAGCGAACCGTCTACGTGAATGCGGCGTGCGTGCCTCGGATCGTGCCTGCCGAAATGGGCGATCGGCACAACTTCTCGTTGGTCACCCTCCAAAACGGGCAAGTGTCCGACGTTTCGCTGGTTTGGGTCGATCCGGACTTCAAGCTGGTTCTCGAAACCAAGGTGTACGATCGCCGCGTTTTCGAGCGATCGAATGTTCCACTTTCCGAAGCAGCAAGTTAAAATGGGAAAACACTTTGGAGAGGTGGCAGAGTGGTCGATCGCGTCCGACTTGAAATCGGATGACCCAAAAGGTCCGTGGGTTCGAATCCCACCCTCTCCGTTCGATTAATCGCTAATTTTCTGGGTATTACCCCCTTTCACCCAGCCTTCTTCTCCCGTTGCTTCAACGCGCACCCGTTCCCAGACGCCATCTTCGCTGGTGCCGAGGACGACCACTTCTTGCTCGTAGGCAATGCCGCCAATTCGTGCGGCTTCGTAACTGGGACTGCCGCGCAATAGCAAGCCTTCGGGCCAAGTTACCGTAGCGCGGTACGCACCGGGTTCGAGGGGGGTTGGAGTCGGCGATGGTTTGGGTTTCGGCTTGGACTTGGGTTTTGCCTTGGGTTTGGGGGCTGGCTTCGTTTCAGCCTCGGCAACGGTTTGGGTGGTTTCGTCCTCAAACGTCGGCTTCGGCGGCAATGCCGTTAATTTCGTCGCCAGGTAGAAGGCTGCCGCGACGCTGCCTCCCAATAACAGGGCGATCGCGAGGAAAAATCCCAAGATAAATCGGGCAATACCGGACAAACTCATAATGCGTCTTTACTTAGTCGGGACCTTGGAGCTGACCTTGAATTCGACGGCTCAAACTGTTGTAACGCGATGCCATGCGCGCTTTTCCCGCCGCCGCCCACTCTTGCAGCCGTTGGATTTCTTCCCGTGCCGTGCGAGCGAGGGGAACGATTTGGCTGGCTGCTTCTAAGATATCCTCAGTGGCAAAATCGCGATTCTGACTGAAGCCGATGTGCATGGCTTCGACGATCGCCTGTTCGATTTCCGCTCCAGAAAAATCGGGGGTTTCGTACGCGAGGCGATCGATGTCGTAGTCTTTGAGATTGTGGGGTCGCAATCGCGATAGGTGGACGTTAAAGATGGCTTTGCGCTCGTCTTGATTGGGCAAGCTGACGAAGAAGATCTCGTCAAAGCGTCCTTTACGCAGCATTTCGGGCGGTAAGGCTTGAATATTGTTCGCCGTTGCCACCACGAAGACCGGAGACGTTTTCTCCGCCATCCAGGTGACAAAGGTGCCGAACACGCGCGAGGTGGTTCCGGCGTCTCCTTGACCGCTCATTCCCCCAAACGCTTTGTCGATTTCGTCGATCCACAAAATGCAGGGTGCCAGCGCTTCGGCGAGCTGCACCATTTGCCGGGTGCGCGATTCCGATTCCCCCACCAATCCAGCGAACAGGCGACCCACATCCAGGCGCAACAGGGGCAAGTGCCAGTGATGGGCGATCGCCTTGGCGGTCAGGGACTTTCCCGTTCCTTGAATGCCGACGAGCAGCAACCCGCGCGGGTGGGGCAATCCGTACTGTCGGGCGCGATCGCTAAACGCACCGCCGCGTCGCAGCAGCCAATCTTTGAGGTTATCCAAACCGCCGATATCGGAAATATTTTCCCGCGCCGGATAGAAATCTAAAATTTGGGTTTGGCGGATGGTTTGCCGCTTTTCTTCTAAAATCAGGTCTAAATCGTCCCCTTGCAGTTCCCCGTGGGTGGCGATCGCCCGTGCCAGAACCCGTCGAATCCGCTCGAGGGACAACCCCTGACACGATCGCACCAGTTCGTCGAGAACCCGAGGTTCGAGGGATTGACCCGCACTCGAGAGCAACCGCTGCACCTCATGTTTGATGGTTGCCGCATCCGGCAGCGGGAACTCCAATACCGTAATCACTTCGCTGAGATCGTCGGGAATCGTCAGTTGCGGCGACACCATGACGATATTTTTCGGCTGGGATTTGAGGCTGCGAGCGAGATTGCGCAGCTTGCGCGAGATGGCAATATCGTCGAGAAAGCGGTAAAAGTCCCGCAGCACGAACACCGCAGCAGCAGCCGGGGGTAATTTCTCCACCAATTCCAGCGCTTGTAAGGGGTTGCGCCGTCCGAATCCGGCATCGTTGGGATTGCCCTGATAGCCATCGACAAAATCCCAAACGTAAACGGCGCGATCGCCTTCTCGTTTTGCCGATTGCGCGATCGCGGTTTCGACCCGTTCCTCTTCGAGCGTCGGTACGTAAACGAGCGGATAGCGCGCCCGCAACAGCAGTTCGAATTCCTCGGTAAAGCTCATTATTATCCCGGCAATTGTCCTCTCAAAGCTTCTAGCGCCGCCCAACGGCGATCGGTCGGCGTTTCCTCGGTATCGGCATCCGAGACGGGAATGCCGCCACAGTTAGCATCGCATAGCTGTCGCGGCGGGATTGCCAAGCACAGTTGCTCGTAAATCCAAGCTTGCGGGTCAAAATCTCCCTCGGGGTGCAAGTTTTCGACTAAATCCTCTAAGGGGACTTCCCGCTCGACGGGTTCGAGGGCTTCTGGATCCTCGCTGGCTTCGAGCCAAATCAACTCGCTCGGGGCAATTTGCAAGCGATGGTTGTACTGCTGCAAGCACCGATGGCAAGTCAGGGTAACAATGGCTTCGGCTCGGGCGCTGACTTCTAAATAGTTACCTTGGTGGGTAACCTTCAACTCCCCTTGCACCGGCATTAAGGTTTCCAAATCGGGAATAAACTCCCTAAACCGAACCGTCTCGGTCCGGTCGGGCATTTTGGTTAACCGAGGGATGTTAATAATTTCCAAAGACATGGTCAATGCTCCTGGGAACGACCCGCGCGCGATCGCCTGGGGGGATTACTCGGAGCGATCGTCTGGTTCTGGCGTGGTTTGAGATCGCGATCGCACCACCAGGCGACGATGGGGTTCTTGACCCCGACTGTACGTTTCGAGATCGCTGCACTCTTTCAAAATGGTATGAACCTGTCGCCGTTCTGCCGCAGACAATGCTGGCATTTCCACCTCCTCTCCCGTTTGGCGCACGGTCTCAGCCGCCTCGCGAGACATCGATTGCAACTGTTGCTGTCGCTCGACCCGATAGCCGTTGAGTTCGACGGTATAAGCAGCTTGCTCCTCTGGCGGTTGACCGAGGTTGACGGTCGTATTGACCAGGTACTGCATGGCATCGAGTACCTTACCCTGGGAACCGATGAACGTGGCAATCTGTTCCTCGCTCAAGGGCGTCTCGTCAATCGAGAGCCAGTAGCTTTCTTTGAACTCCGCTGCCACGTTAGCGGGGAGTCCCGCCAACGCCAGCAGTTGTTCCAGCCATTGTTGACCTCGTTCGGCTTTGCGATCGCTCATGGCTCAATTAGGCTTTTTTCTTAGACCGCTTGGAATCTTTTTTCCCTTTCGACCCATCGGCATCTTTCGCCTTCTTGCTACCGG
>CAYQUF010000131.1:0-6488 GCA_964420595.1 uncultured bacterium | reverse complement strand
GTTCGAACGGCAGCGTTTCCCGCGAGTCGCCGGTTTTGGATTCCTTGGCTTGCGCTTTCGCCTTCTTGCTACCGGGTTCGAACGGCAGCGTTTCCCGCGAGTCGCCGGTTTTGGATTCCTTGGCTTGCGCGTCGGCAATCTTTTGCAAGTTTTCGGGCAGCGGTTCTCGCGAGAGGATAAAGGTTTGAACGGTTTGGAACACGTTTGCCAGGGTCATGTACATCAACACCCCAGCCGGGAGGGGGAAGAACAAGAACATCCCGGTAAAGATGAACGGCGTCAGCTTGCCGATTGTTTCTTGTTGCGGGTTGGAGCTACCGCTAGGCTGACCGGAACTCGACAACCGCTGGTTGATGTAAAGGGTGATGCCGAAGAACAACACCATTCCGACAATATCCCAGTGAATGTTACCGTTTTCGTCGGTAGCACCGACCCGACCGAGGGCTTCGATGAACAAGAACCCTTTATCGGCAGCAATTCCGGGAATCGTCACCTGAATGGTCGCTTCCCCAGGCTCGATGGCTTCTAGGGTTCCGTCTTCGCTAATGCGGATGCGATCTTCGCCCTTGGCGACCGTCCATCGCGGCGAAATCGAATTCTCCGATTGGCGGACGAGCTTCGAGAGGGGTTTGCCTTCAACCGTTTGAAATTCGACATTGGTTTTGTCGCCGACCGCTAAGCGATTGCCACTGGGCAGGATAGCGGCGACTTTGGCGTGCATGCCATCTTCAACATAAACGTTTTGAGGGGAAGTGGCATACGCTTGCGGTTGAATGCGCTCGATTTGCTCTCGGGGGAAAATCTCGACATCGACGTTGTAGTTAACATCGGCAAACGGCGATCCTCGCAAGGTGGCAAATAGGGCAAACAACAGCGGCATTTGCAGCAGCAAGGGCAAGCAACCGCCTAAGGGGTTGCCGTACTCCTTGTAGACCTGGCTCATTTCTTCCTGCTGCTTCGCCGGGTCGTCTTTATATCGCTGTTGAATTTCTTTAACTCGCTTTTGCATGGCGGGTTGAGCCACTCGCATGCGACGCATGTTGCGAATGGAACCCGCACTGAGGGGATATAGGGCAAAGCGAATAACCAACGTCAACGCCACGATTGCCAAGCCGTAGCTGGGCACGATCCCGTAGAAAAAGTCCAGGATCGGTAGCATGACGTTGTTGGAGAGAAAACCGACACCAAAATCCATTCGTTCTCAGTCAACCTCTGCGCGCGTTTTCGACTCAATTCGGGACAAGCTGGCGATCGCCTTAGCGATTGCTTCCAAGCGACCCGCTGGCTTTGCGAGCTTCGGGGGTAAGCTTGTCGTCAATGTATTCGTAAATTTCTCGGAACCGAGGTACTGCTCTCAGTTCGAGGCGGTTGCCACCTTTGAGGGTGACCACCATGTCTCCCCACAAGCCCAATCCCCGAGGAACGGTGATGACTTTGGCAATTTCGGAGTAGACGATGTCCGTGCGATCGCGTCCCATCCAGCCGCCCGTCACGGAGATGCGACGATTGGTAATGCGATAGCGCAGCCATAACGCTCGCACGATCGCGCCGACGGTGAGGGGCAGGCAGATTACCGTAAAGCCCAATAAAATATTAACGATCAAATCGCCAACGTGGGGACCGCCCTCATAATAGGTTTCCTCTCGGATGCCCATGCAGTACCTCGTTTTTTGCCAACAACTGCTCTAATTCTTGCAGAAATCGATCGTAATTGCATCCTACTGCTGAAGGGCGCACGACGATAACGCAATCCCAACCGGGCGAAATTCGCGGTAGGAGTTGACGGAGCGCGGCGCGAATCTGGCGCTTGATCCGGTTGCGGACGGTGGCTTTTTTGCTGACTTTCAAGCTGATGGAAATGCCGAAACGGGTGGGAGAATTCGGAGATCCCGACGGCGAATCGGGCGGGCGACGCAGGGCGCGAAGGCTCAGGTTGCGACCGTTACAGCGAGTTCCGTGCTTGTAAACGGTCTTGAAATCTTGCCAATGCCTGAGCCGGTGAGATTGTGCTAGCACGATACCCTGCGATTCGCGATCGATGGCGAACGGCTTAAACGGACAGCCGCTGCCGTCCTTTGCGTCTGCGAGCGTTGATGGTGCGACGACCGTTTTTGGTTCGCATCCGGACGCGAAAGCCGGACACGCGCTTTTTCTTGCGGCTCGTCCCTTGTAAGGTACGCTTGGTCATGATGGTTTCTCCAAACTTTCGATTGGACTCAGTTTCAACTCGACAAAGTCAAAGTCACGATCTATAAAATTAACATAAAATAACGGCGCGATCGAACCGAGGCGATCGCGCCGTCTTCTAGGAATCCGCCAAGACAGTTGCTAGTCCCGTGCGGTACGCCTCAGTTAAGGATGGCAACGGGCAGTCCGAGAGCGTACTTCATCAACCTTGGAAATGCTCGATCCGAGCCACCGTTCTAGCTGATGTTGATGACCCAAGTGCCCAGATAGCGCAGTAGCGGCACGTCTCCGGGGGATTGAATCCGGCAGTTGAAATAATACATTCCGCCGAAGCGAGGGTTCTGAACGTCGTGCAGGACGACTTCGACTTTGTACCCGGCGGGAATCGGTTCGATGGGATAAATTTCGAGCAGGTGGTTCTCGCGATCCCACATGACGGGGAGTTCGATGGGGACCGATTCGTAATCGTCGCCCTTCTTCACGCGCACTTCGACTTCTTCGGGATCGAATTCGCCGTCGTAATAGTCGGGGTAGGAAATCGACAGTTGGGCGATCGCCAAATCTCGCTTGTCGGCAGGAATTCGCAGCCGATAGCGATCGCGGTGGTTGCGGGTGCCGTAATCGAGGCGAAAGTTTAACTGGTTCTCGTTTCGCGGTCCGCCGAAAATGGTCAATCCGGGTAAGGACTGCGCCAGTGCGGGCAGCGATATTCCGGTAACGAGACAACTCGCGATCGCGGCGACAGATAGCAAGCGTCGCATTGCGGCTCCTGTAGACGACATAAGCTAAATTACACTCCAAACGCTCGATTTCAAACGCTTGCCCCTGAATCATAGCAAACTTTGCCGGGGCACATCGCATCTCAGGGGTATCGTGACGGGCAATGGGGTCATCGAGTTGCCTGGGGGGAGAAATTTTCTAAAAAATACATTCCCGCCGCGATCGATTCCGATCGCTCCAAATCAATTTCAACGATTGCCAACTCTTAAATCAACCCTAAATCTCGCGCGCGGGGGTTGCAAATCGCCACAAATTTTGTGCGTATGGGGTCAAATACTCCATATCCCTTAAGAGAAGTTAAAGATCCCCCCGCCCTTTTGGGGATCGACATAGTATTCAAACTGACTGCGTCAAACTTGCCATCGCCATAAAATCAGGGTTATTCTGCTCGACCCCATACCCATCTCGGGCGTAGCGGGCTGGGGGTGCTTGCCCTCGCCGATGGTCGAAACCGGCGCGATTCGGTAGGGGGCGACCTATAGGAAGTCAGCGCAATCTCGTCCCAGCCAATCCGAGATCGAACGTTTCGGGCAGTATTTTGTAGCGATCGTGACTTAGGAGAAAGGAGCAATTATTTATGAAAATAGCAGTCGCTAAAGAAATTGAAGTCGGCGAACGCCGCGTTGCCTTAATTCCCGATACCGTCTCTCGTTTGGTTAAAAAAGGCTTTGAAATTGCCGTCGAAGCGGGAGCTGGCGAAGGATCGTTCTTTGACGATCGCGCCTACGAAGAAGCGGGAGCAACCGTCGTCTCCGATACTGCCGCACTGTGGCAAAATGCGGACGTTCTCGTCAAGGTCGCGCCCCCCAAAGAGGACGAAATCCAACAACTGCGTCAGGACGAACTCCTCGTCAGCCTGCTCGATCCCCTGGGCAACCCGCAGCGCGTGCAGCAATTAGCCGACCGTCGGGTGAGTGCATTCGGCATGGAGTTGATTCCCCGCACCAGCCGCGCTCAGAGCATGGACGTGCTGTCCTCCCAAGCCGGGGTTGCCGGATACAAAGCCACATTGCTGGCAGCCAGTGCCCTGCCCAAATTCTTCCCGATGCTGACCACCGCCGCAGGCACCATTCGTCCGGCGAAAGTGTTCGTCATCGGTGCTGGCGTGGCAGGCTTGCAGGCGATTGCTACGGCGCGTCGGTTGGGTGCGATGGTCGAAGCCTTCGATATCCGTCCGGCGGTGAAAGAGGAAGTGCAAAGTTTGGGGGCAAAATTCGTCGAAGTTACCCTCAACGAAGAAACTGCCGAGTCTGGCGGGTATGCCAAAGAGGTGTCGGAAGCCTCCAAACAGCGTTCCCAAGAGGCGATCGCCAATAGCGTCCGCAATGCCGACGTGGTGATTACCACCGCCCAAGTACCGGGTAAAAAAGCGCCGATGCTCGTCAGCAACGCAATGGTCGAGCAAATGCAACCCGGTTCGGTCATCGTCGATTTGGCTGCCGGACAAGGGGGAAACTGCGAGTGCAGCGAAGCCGGTAAGAACGTCAACCACCACGGCGTCACCATTATCGGTCCGATCAATTTGCCCGCCTCCATGCCGGTTCACGCCAGCCAAATGTATGCCAAGAACATTTCCACCTTGCTGCAATATTTAGCCCAAGACGGCAATCTGACGCTGGACTTCGAGGATGACATTATCAGCAATACCTGCTTGACCCACCAGGGCGAAATTCGCAACCAACGGGTGATCGACGCCCTCAAAACCATGAATTCCACTGCCACCGCCGTATAGCGACAAGGAGCGCATTCGCATGAGCGAAGTTTTTATTCTGAGTCTGTTTATCTTCGTGCTGGCAGCCTTTGCCGGATTCGAAGTGATTACCAAAGTTCCACCCACCCTGCACACGCCGCTGATGTCCGGGGCAAATGCCATTTCCGGCATTGCCATTCTCGGGGCGCTGATTATTGCCGGGGAACGGGATTGGAACGTCACGGTCATCTTGGGATTGATTGCCGTGGTGCTTGCCACCATTAACGTGGTTGGCGGCTTTTTGGTCACCGATCGCATGTTGCAAATGTTTAAGAAGAAGGAGGCTAATCAAACATGAGCGAGTTTCTGCCGACTGGAATCGAACTGACCTATTTGGTCGCAACGGCATTATTCTTTCTCGGTTTAAAGAAGTTAGGATCGCCGGCAACGGCGCGCAACGGGAACCGCTTAGCCTCCATCGGCATGTTGTTGGCGATCGTGGCAACCCTGCTCAAGCAAGAGGTTCTCAATTACGAGACAATCTTATTGGGGATTGGGATTGGAGCCGTTATCGGCGCGATCGCCGCTCAAAAAGTCGCCATGACCGCCATGCCGCAAATGGTGGGTTTATTTAACGGTTTGGGCGGTGCTGCCTCGGCATTAGTCGCCGTGGGCGAATTCTGGCACTACCTCGATACCAGTGCCACCGCACCCCTGAACACCACGATTACGGCGCTGCTCGGTGTCTTGATCGGCGGCGTCACGTTCACTGGCTCCCTGGTGGCGTTTGGCAAGCTGCAAGGGATTATCAGCGGTTCTCCCGTGGTGTTTCCACTGCAACAACCGGTTAATATCGTCCTGTTCGGTGCCTTTTTGGTCGGGAGCGTTTATATCGCTGCCACGGCAATGAACGTGCCGCTATTCTTAGGGCTAGTGGCAATCTCGTTGGTCTTGGGCATCATGTTCGTCATCCCGATTGGCGGCGGCGATATGCCTGTGGTGATTTCGCTGCTGAACTCGTTCTCGGGACTGGCGGCGAGTGCTGCGGGTTTCGTGGTGATGAACGATTTGCTAATCGTCGCTGGAGCGTTGGTTGGCGCATCGGGAATCATCCTCACCGCCATCATGTGCAAGGCGATGAACCGTTCCCTGTTTAACGTGTTATTTGCTGCCTTCGGAACCGGCGAGTCCGGTGGCGGTGCTGGCGCAGGTGCCGGTGCTGGCGGCGGTGCGATCGATAAAACCGTGCATACGGTCGATCCCGAAGAAGGCGCGATGATGCTGGGTTACGCGCGATCGATCGTCGTCGTTCCCGGTTACGGGATGGCAGTGGCACAGGCACAGCATACGGTGCGCGAGTTAGCCGACCAACTGGAGAAAATGGGGGTCGAGGTGAAATACGCCATTCACCCGGTCGCCGGTCGGATGCCGGGACACATGAACGTGCTGCTGGCGGAGGCGAACGTGCCTTACGAGCAGTTGTGCGATATGGACGATATTAACGACCAGTTCGACCAGATGGACGTGGCGTTGGTCATTGGTGCCAATGACGTGGTTAACCCGGCGGCGCGCACGAATCCCGATAGTCCGATTTACGGAATGCCGATTCTGGAAGTGGACAAGGCGAAGCACACCATCGTGATCAAGCGCAGTCTCAACACTGGGTTTGCGGGTGTCGATAACGAGCTGTTCTATAAGGATCGCACCATGATGATGTTTGGCAGTGCCAAGGATATGGTCGGCAAGTTAGTTGGCGAAGTGAAGCAACTGTAAGTTTTCCTGCCAATTGACAGACTTTGTAGGGTGGGCAGATTTTGCCCACCTTACTTAT
>CAYQUF010000130.1:0-12885 GCA_964420595.1 uncultured bacterium | reverse complement strand
ACATGACCACGGCGTTTGTTGGGTTTTCTGCGTCAACTCCAACCGACATTTTTAGCCTGAACCGCGAGAATCCTACGTTTCTAATCTCCGATTGAAGCGTAGATGAATCGCGGCAGTAAGGTTGCGGGCAAGCCGTTCGATCTGTTGTGCTGCTCTTAGTGCAAAGCTTGTTTCGCCTAATGAAAGTTGTCAAGCTGAGAATTTATCCCACGGGGGAGCAGGAAGTTGCCCTGGCGAAAGCCTTTGGCTGCTGTCGTTTCGTGTGGAATCGTTCTCTGCAATTGACGACTGAAGCCTACCGCCAAACCGGGAAAGGCATCTCGGGGATGGCACTCAAAAAGATGCTTCCGCAATGGAAGCGAGAACTGGAGTGGCTCTCAGACACTTATTCTCAATGTCTGCAAAGTTCGGTACTCAACCTCTCGAGAGCGTTTGTAAACTTCTTCGAGGGACGCGCTCGATATCCACGATTTAAAAGCAAGCACAAACGGCAATCCCTTCAATACCCGCAAAATGTCAAACTTGAAGGCGACAAGTTACATCTTCCTAAAATTGGAGAGGTGTACTGTCGCGTTCATCGTTGGTTTGAAGGGACAATCAAAACCGTAACCGTCAGTCGCCATACTGACGGACGATATCACGCTTCAATCCTTATCGACGACGGGTCTGACAAACCCGAACCCAATCCTGACGGTAAAGCTGTTGGGATCGATATGGGGTTGAAGCATTTTGCGGTGACTTCTGACGGTGAAAAATACAACAATCCACGTCACCTCAAGAAACACGAGCGCAACCTCAAGCGCAAACAGCGCAAGCTGTCGAGGAAACAGAAGGGGTCGAACTCCCGTCAAAAAGCCAGACGGTTGGTGGCGAGAGTTCACAGTAAAATTGCCAACTCCAGAGCCGATTTTCTCCACAAGCTATCCCGCAAGGTAGTCAACGAAAACCAAGTGATTGTGGTGGAAAATCTGGTCGTGAAGAACATGGTCAAGAACCATAGCCTCGCGAAAGCGATAAGTGACGTGGGGTGGGGAATGTTTTCGACCCTGCTCAAATACAAGGCAGAGGGAGAAGGGAAGGTTTATCTGGAAGTGGATAGATTTTTCCCCAGTACTCACCTATGTTCTGAAACTCTGCTGCCGCTCCCAAAAATGGGACTTAACGTGCGGTCGTTTGAATGCCCCCATTGCGGGCAGGTTCACGACCGAGACATCAACGCGGCAACAAATATCAAAAATGAAGGCTTGCGGATACTGGCCTCGGGAACCGGGGCTGCTGCCAGTGGAGGGAATGTTAGACCAAAGGGAGGTCGAATTCGTTCGACACTTCCCGAGGCAATTCCCACTGAAGTTGGAAGCCACTCATCAATCGCCTCGCGATGATGAGTGGTAGTTCACTGCGGTCGATTCAGGGGCGATCGCCTGAAGGCAGAAACAATTGCAGCAATTTTGAAGTCTAATTGCAAACTACCGCAATCCCAACTTTAAAATTGTCATTTAATTCAGTAGCGATCTAATGATGCAGCAATTTCGCCATTCGATCCAGCGCTCCTTCATGGTTGTCCTGACCGGAATAGTTTTATCTGCCTGTCAAACTCCCCCAGCAACGAGTTCGAATCCGTCAGGCGCAATTTCGCAAACCCTTTCCTTAAGTCAATCTCCCGACGGCGATTATTTCTATCGCAGCCCGTCAGACAGTTATCTGATGTTGCGCAAGCAAGATAATACCGTTATCGCGCTGGCGTACGTTCCTCAAACCGATGATGGTTATTGCTTGCAAGGAACCGCCAACGGCAATGCGATCGAAGCGATTGAAGCTGCCTATCCGCCCCCTCCCGGTGAAGACGAACAATGGGTATTTTTAGCCGAAGAGGCGATCGATTTCACCCAATACCAACGCCTCGATCCCGACGATGCTCCCGATTACGCTCGCCAAGGATTGCAGTGGTGTCTCGACACGTTTGCTGCTAAATCCGAAGTCGCCGGACAGCCAGAGTGGACGGGAACTTATACCTTTAGCGAAGTCGGCGAACCCAATAGCGCGCGAGTGAAACAGTATACCGTTCGCCTCGATCCCCAAGGGGAAAACTATATCGCTCAAATCGATATCGATGGGGTGCAAACGATGCAACGAATCCGTGCGACTGCCAAACCCACCGGGCAAAATCGGCTCGGTTTTTACTTCCTCGATTATCGCGAAGACAGCTTTCCAGAACTGTACGAATCGGGCGATTTATTGTGGGAATGGGAAATGATTGCTGCCGATCGCGCGCGCGTGATTTGGGGGGCGATCGAACCGCTCAATCTCGACAATCGAGACTCGTTCGTGCCATCGGATTTAGAAATTCAGTAATCTCAAGATCTGGTCACTGAAATATTTTCAATATTCTAATTCCCGCACGAAATTATGGTATTCTGCTGTTGCCAATCCCCGATCCAAGACTCGCCGCACTTCTCTCAAATTGCCATTTAAGAGTGCATGAGCGGACAACCACAATCCCGGAAACACGCAACTGCGAATAATGCCTTTATCGTCGGGTTCGAAGCGAACATACTCTCCCGCTTGCCATTGAAACCAATCAATCCGGCGATCGCGAACTTGCCACACTAAATACTCGGGCACTTCATTGCGACGATAAACCCATAACTTATCTCGCAAATCGTAAGATGCACTGCTGCTGGCAATTTCAACAATGAATTCCGGCGAACCTTCCAGATAGCCATCTTCACTAATGCGCGATCGCTCGCTGCCTTCGATTCTTAATAAGGCATCCGGTTGGGGTTCGTTATCGCGGTCTAGGCGTATCGTCGTATTATCCGCCACTCGAACCCCAGGCGTCATCGTCCAGTAAGCGCCCAACCATGCCATAATCCCCGCATGGGGCGTCCCGTGAGTCAGCCGCACCGGCGATCCCATATAAACGATTCCTTCGATCAATTCTGCTTTCTTGAGATGAGGCATGGCATCGTAACGCCGCTCGAATTCTTCGCGAGTCAGGCGATCGCCATTTTCCAGCGGCAAACTTGTGTCCCGAGTTCGCATTTTCTGGTTGCTCCGAACGACTGATTTCCATTGTAATTCGATCCCGATCGCCCCATCAACTCGATCCAATCTTTCATGTCAAAAAGTAACCGCGCGCCACCTCGATCTTCAGTTCGAAGTACGCTATCTTTAGAGATAAATATTAGTTGACATCTTTCCACGACGAATTAAAGATTACAACGCGAGACTTCTTGCGGTTAAAGCTAAAAATAGCCTTTCTAAGTCGCGATCGCCTCTGCGATCGTTGCCAGCCAAGACAACGCCACTCCCGCGCCTTCTCCCCCCGAAGTGCATCCCAGTGTTTACGCTAGAAGGGCAACGGGGTACACTGTTTGAACCAGTTGCGTACCAACGAACCGCTTAAAACTCTGCTATGCCTGCATTCCTCCTAGAAGTCGGGACTGAAGAACTCCCCGCCGATTTTGTTGAAGGCGCGATCGCGCAGTGGCAATCGCGTATTGCTCCCAGCCTCGAAGAACAGTTTCTCACCCCCGGTTCGGTGCAGGTTTACGGTACGCCGCGCCGCCTCGCCGTGCTGATTCGCGACCTTCCCGCCGCACAGAGCGATCGCGAGGAGGAAATTAAAGGTCCGCCTGCCAAAGTTGCCTTTAAAGACGGTCAACCCACCAAAGCCGCACAAGGATTCGCGCGCAAGCAAGGGGTCGAACTCGACGACCTCGAACTCCGCGACACCAAAAAAGGCGAATTCGTGTTCGTGCGCAAGCACATCGCCGGACGCGCCACCGCCGAAATCTTAACCGAGTTGGCACCGCAATGGATTTTAGGCTTGGAAGGTCGGCGATTCATGCGTTGGAGCGATGGCGATTTGCGCTTTCCCCGACCGATTCGCTGGTTGGTGGCTCTGCTCGACGACGAAATTATTCCCATCACCTTAGAAAGCGGTTCGATTCAACTCAATAGCGATCGCTACTCCCACGGTCATCGCGTCTTGCATCCCGATCCGGTCGAAATTCCCCGAGCCGGCGACTATCTCGATCGCTTGCAAGCGGCTTCCATTGAAGTGGACCCGCAACGGCGCCGCCACAAGATTATCGAGCAAGTGGAACAATGCGCGCGACAAGTCGGCGGAACGGTCGGATCGGCACCGGGATTGCTCGATGAAGTGACGCAATTGGTGGAATGGCCCGTTGCCGTTTTAGGGAAGTTCGACGACGATTTCTTAATTTTGCCCCCGGAAGTGATTACCACGGTCATGGTGACGCACCAGCGGTATTTTCCAGTGCAAAAAAGCCAAGATTCGAGCGAACTTTTACCCTATTTTATCACTGTCTCCAACGGCGACCCCGACAAGTCAGACATTATCGCTTCGGGGAACGAACGGGTGATTCGCGCGCGCCTGGCGGATGGAGAGTTTTTCTACAAAACCGATATTTCCCATCCCTTAGACAGTTACGTTGCCAAACTCGAAGACGTCACCTTCCAAGAAGATTTAGGCTCCATCGCCGAAAAGGTCAGGCGCTTAACCAAGGTCGCCGAACGCATCGGTCAACAGCTCCAACTCAACCAGACCGAATCCCAGCACGTCGAACGCGCCGCGTACCTATGCAAAGCCGATCTCGTCACGCAAATGGTGTACGAATTTCCCGAATTGCAGGGAATTATCGGGGAAAAATACGCGATCGCCAGCGACGAGCCGCCAGAGGTTGCCAAGGCAATTTTCGAGCATTATTTACCGCGCGGTGCCGACGACATTTTACCGGAAACAACGACCGGTCGAATTGTGGGTTTAGCCGATCGCATCGATACTCTGGTCAGCATTTTTGGCTTGGGAATGATTCCGAGCGGGTCGTCCGATCCGTTTGCGTTGCGTCGCGCCGCCAATGCGGTGGTCAATGTCACTTGGTCGGCGGAGTTGCCGATTAATTTAGATCGATTGCTGCAACAAACGGCAACGGATTTTTCCTCGGTACACCCGCAAGCCGATATTCCACGACTGCTGCAACAATTGCGCGAGTTTTTCCTCCAACGGATTCAAACTTTGCTGCAAGAAGACCGCAATATCGATTACGATTTAGTCAACGCAGTCTTAGGGGAAAACGATCGCGAATATGCCGAACGCGCCTTAACCAATTTACTCGACGTCCGCGATCGCGCTGAGTTTCTCCAAGAAATTCGCAACAACGGCACCCTCGATACCATTTACGAAACGGTCAATCGGTCGGCGCGATTGGCGAGTAAAGGGGATTTAGATACGGCGCAATTCGACCCGCAAGCGGTTATCGATCCGGGACAATTTCAAAAGTCTTCGGAACAAGCGTTTTACGAGGCGCTGGTGCAATTGGTCCCGAAAACGGAAGCAGCGCGATCGCAACGCAATTACCCGCAACTGATCGAAGCGTTAGCCGAAATTGCTCCCACGGTTAGCGAATTTTTCGACGGCGAAAATAGCGTGTTAGTTATGGATCCCGACCCGAATATCCAGCGCAATCGCTTGAATTTGTTGGGATTGTTGCGCAACCACGCTCGCGTTTTGGCAGATTTCGGACCGATTGTTAAAAACTAATACAAACTAAAAAGAGACGCAGGCGATCGCGTCCCTTGGTGGTATAATTTAAATGATTTGCCCAACATTCGATGTCTTACGAATGGGCGATCGCCTTGTCTTTTGCTTCCGTAACCCAACTGTCTCCCTCTTTCGGGTTATAATCGCCCAAATTCGAGATCCAATCTTTCAACATCAGTCCGTGCATATTTTTGGTCATCATCCAAAACAATCGCCGGATTTCATCGACCGCGCGGTTGAGTAACGTCCAAGGCGATTGCTGTCGTTCGTCGCGACTGGCAAGGCTCAAACTGAGCGTAGCTAAGTAGAGGCACGACTGACGGTTCTGACGGCAAAACTTGACGAGTTGACGGTAGGTTTTACCCGCGAGCTGGGACGCGGAGCGATCGCGCAACAAACCGATTTTCGATTTGGGCAATTCGTCAGCCAGTGCAGGCGAACTCGGAACGAACAAAGGGGTAGGTAAGGCAATTAAGAAAGCAACAAAGAAGGCGACAACGATGCGGATTAGCGGCATCAACCGATCTCCTGGTTTTCGGTAATTTCAACGCGGCGTCCTTCGCCACTCGGAAATCGTGCTTGACATGACGCAGACCTCTAGCTTGCCCGACTTCTCGATACAAGACCTCTGTGAAGCGCGCAGTCGAATTTTGCGGCTCCCGAGATTGATCCCACAATAAAATTTCTCATTTGCGTTATGCGTCTAACCTAATAACGCAACAACCTGCTTATTACACGGCAGGTAAATATCGCACCAACGCATCACGATGCGATCGGGTAAATCCCTCACGAAACGATCGATAGCCGGGTCGCGCTGAAACACGTTGCCCGAATGATGAAGTCCTAATTTCTATAGTAACAGGGATTTCGATAGATGGGACTTGATTCTATTAATATTTCGAATAAAAAAATTTGAAGGGGGGAGCGGCAGCCACAGGGGAAGCCGTCACTCCGATTCTGTCTCAAACGCCAGGCGATCCACCAGGGCGAACTGCCCCGACGCTAACGGTTCACGATGCCATGCAATTGGACTGGGATTGCAACTGTCCGTCTTCGAGACAGACAATGCGATCGGCAACATCGACGATGCGGGGATCGTGGGTGACGATGAGGACCGTGGCGCCTTCTTCCTTCGCCAACTTGCGCAATAATTCAATCGTGGCGTGACCGCTGTGGGAATCGAGGGCGGCGGTGGGTTCGTCTGCCATAATTAATTGGGGCGAACCGACTAAAGCACGGGCGATCGCGACTCGTTGTTTTTGTCCGCCGGATAAATCCCGAGGCAGGCGATCGCATTTATCGCCCAATCCCACTTGATCCAGCCAGGATCGAGCTTGCTCCTGTGCGGAGCGTCCGCGAATCCCTTTGAGATTCAGGGCGACCTCGACATTTTCAGCCGCCGTCAGAGCCGGAAACAGGTTAAATCCTTGGAAAATAAACCCGATATGCTCGCGGCGGAATTTCGAGAGTTGGCGGCGGTTCATCGCCGTAATTTCGCGATCGAGCAAGTAGACTTGCCCCTCGCTCGGCGTTAGCAATCCGGCTAAAATCGAGAGCAGGGTGGTTTTGCCCGACCCCGACGGTCCCATTAATAACTGGATGTCGCCTTTGGGAATATCGAGATCGATATCCTTGAGGACGCGAAATTGTTGGGCACCCGCTTGAAACACCATGTCGATTCCTTTGGCGACAATAGTGTCCCGCTCGAGTTTGCCCGAGTTACTGGAAGTAGAAGTCACCCGAGCCGGACTCTCGATCGATACAGCAAATTTTAAAGGAGAAACACTCACGATCTCGGCAGATTAATGGCTAGAACAACAGGTTGGAACTGGGCGCCGTTGGCGATATTGGTGCTGGTTTCCCAGAGAGTCGCGTGAGGGGCGAAGACAGCGATTTCGATTTTACACTTATCAGTATGAAGGCGGTCGCGATCGAACGCACTCCCTGACGATCCAGTATCTCGACTGTCCTAGGGGAAATGGGCGATCGAAAACACAACCTCGGTCACTGCCATCTCAATGCGCTGAGCGTACCGGGCAAATCTTTAGGCTTTAAAGACAATTGCCGGATCGACGCGGGTCACCTTCTGGATGGCGAAGAACGCAGAACCGACGCACATTGCAACCGTGATGCCAAAGACACTAATTGCCGTAACGGGAGTAATTAAAATCGTAATGCCAACGCTGGCAGATGTCCAAGTGGCAATGCCCCAACACAGCAACATTCCGGGGGCGTATCCCAACACGGACATCCACAGGGCTTGTTCGATGATGATGCCGTAGAGCATCCGATTGGAGGCGCCCATGGCTTTGAGGGTGCCGAATTCTTTAATGCGATCGGAAACTGACGAATACAGAATTTGTCCGACAATCGCCACGCCGACGATAATCCCGACCCCTGCCCCCAATCCCAGGATAAATCCGATTCCGGTGCGCGTACTCCAGTAATTGCGGGTGATGTCTGCCATTTCCTGGCGGGTGTAGGCTCGGGTTGCGGGGAGTTTCTCTTCCAGCCGCTGTTTGAGTTGTTCGATGTTCTCTCCCGCTTCGGCTTCAACGAGTACGTAGGAAATCAGATCTGAGGCTCTCAATTTACGCGGGGTGGGGGGTGCTTCGGCGTTGTCGCGGTCGGGTTCTTTCTCGTAGCGGTTGCTGCATTGAATTTCGCCGGAGGGTTGCACCTGACAGCGGACGGAGGAGGTGACGCCGGAGTTGGCATAGGCGTTGGCGTTGCGGAGGGAGGTGAAGGTGTAGGCACTGGAGGCGATAGATTGGGTGCCTTGGGTTAAGCCGACGACGGTGGCGGGGAGGGAGTTGATTTCGCCAGTTGCACTGACGCCGTCGATGTTGAGGGCGCCGGTGGTGGATTCGTCGAGGATGACGGTGTAGGGCTGTTGCAGGTTGCTGACGCTGCCTTCGCTGACGTTCCAGGGTTGAAAAAGTCGTCCGGCGGGGTCGAAACCAATTAACCGCAGGGGGGCGATGGTTCCGACGGAATCGCGCCAGCGACCGCTTTGCAGCATCAGGGCTTCGGCTCGCGCCACGCCGTCGAGATCTCGCGCTTCCAACAGTCGTTCGACGGGGATGGGGTGGGTTAGCTCGAAGTGGAGCATTTCGTCGGAGGCGACCCAGATATCGGCTTCGGATTCGTCTACGACGAGGGCGGTGGAGCGGATGAATCCGTTAAAAATACCGCTTTGAATCGCTACGAGGGTGACGGCGAACATGATGCCGCCTTGGGCGACGAGGAAGCGGGGAATGTCCTCGAATAGGTTTTTACGGGCGATCGAAGCCATAATACGATTGAGGTAGGCGGGATATGGGGACGGTGACCCGGTTGAAGTCAATTTTGACATCCCCATATTAGAGGAGGCTGAGGGGGTCGCCTTCCTCTAATCGGGCGAATGGAGGGGATGGGGAGTTAGCGGCGGACTTCAAAGCTGCTCTCGCCTCGCGGTTCGGTGTATTCGACTTTGACGTCTCGGACGCTGGCGGATCTCGGTCCGTGGTGGCACCATTCGATGATGCGTTCGACGGCACTGGGGTCGCCTTCGAAGACGGCTTCGACTTGTCCGGTGGGCATGTTGCGCACCCAACCGTTGACGCCAATTTGTCGTGCCTGTTGGACGGTGGACATGCGATATCCGACGCCTTGTACGATGCCGGAAATGTAGACGCGAGCGCGGGTAAGATTTTGTTGGACTGAAGTCATGGTTGACCTCCTGTTTGACGGCTCTTTTTTGTATGGTAAGGGGCGATCGCCTGTTTGGAATCTATCGCGCGATTGAATGGCGATCGCGATTGAAAATGGGAAGGTTGGCGGGTTTCCCATTTCCAATTTAGGCGCGAGGCGCTAGCTTTGGTTTTTGGCTTTGAAGTAGTTAATCAATCCGCCGCTGAGCATGATGTCAATTTGACGATCGCTCAGGCTGTGATTGGCTTCGTAGGTCTTATTTTTGTTGGTATTTTTGACTTGAATGGTTTTGCCCGATTGAATGGCATCTCGCAATCCTTCAATTGCCAATTCGTCGCCTTCTTCAATGGACTCGTAATCGTTGGGATTGACGAATTCGAGGGGCATGATGCCGAAATTGACCAAGTTCTGCCAGCCAATGCGAGCGTAGGATTTGGCGAGAACGGCGACTTGTCCTAAATACCGAGGGGCGATCGCGGCGTGTTCGCGGCTCGATCCTTGGGCGTAATTCATCCCGCCGACAATCACGTGTCCGCCGTGTTTGGTTTGCGCGGCTTGCGCCCGTTCGGAGAAGGTTTCGTCCATTAAATAATAGACAAATTGACTGATACCGGGAATGTTACTGCGAAATGGCAACACCCGCGCCCCGGCTGGCATAATTTCGTCGGTGGAAATGTTATCGCCGACCTTGAGCAGCACGGGGACGGAAAAGCGATCGCTCAGTTCGCCAAATTCGGGGAAGGACTTGATATTCGGTCCTTTCTCGAGTTCGACATTGCTGCCATCCTCCGGCGGCGCGACCAGCATCTCGGTGTTGACGATTTGCGTTTGCGGCGGCTGGTATTTCGGATAGCTCATGTTGTAGATTTTTTCGAGATCGCGGGGGTCGGTAATTTCCCCGGTCAGTGCTGCTGCGGCTGCCGTTTCCGGACTGCACAGAAATACCTTGTCGTCCGCCGTTCCCGACCGTCCGGGGAAGTTACGCGGCATGGTGCGCAGGGAAATTTGATTGGACGCGGGAGCTTGTCCCATACCGATGCAACCGAGACATCCGGCTTGGTGGAACCGAGCGCCAGCGTGGATCAGGTCGATGAAAGCACTGTCCATCGCGGCTAGATTTTCGATCAGTTGGCGGGAGGTGGGGTTGAGATCGAACGACACGCGATCGTGGCTGACTTTGTCTTTGACGATGGCGCTGACAATCCAAAAATCGCGCAATCCCGGATTGGCTGAGGATCCAATCGCCACCTGATTCACCGGTTGTCCCTGCACTTGGCGCACCGGAACCACGTTTCCCGGACTGCTCGGACAGGCGATGAGGGGTTCGAGTTCGGACAGGTTAATTTCTTCGTGCAGGTCGTAGTCCGCACCTTCGTCGGCGAGGAGTTCGACCCAGTCGTCGCCGCGTTCTTGACTTTCGAGGAATCGCTTCACTTCGCCGTCGGAGGGAAAGACGGTGGTGGTCGCTCCCATTTCCGTCCCCATGTTGGCGATGACGTGGCGATCCATGGCGCTGAGGCGATCGAGTCCCGGTCCGTAATATTCGATAATCGTACCGCGACAGCCGTGAACGTCGTAGCGACGCAGCATTTCTAGGACGACATCTTTGGCGCTGACCCAGTCGGGGAGTTCTCCGGTGAGTTTGACGCCGAGGACGCGGGGCATTTTGATGTACATGGGTTCGCCAGCCATTGCCATGGCGACGTCAATGCCACCCGCACCGAAGGACAGCATTCCCATGGATCCGGCGGCGGGGGTGTGGCTGTCGGAGCCGATTAGGGTTTTGCCGGGAATGCCGAAGCGTTGCATGTGGACGGGGTGACTGACGCCGTTTCCGGGACGGCTGTACCACGCGCCGAATCGCTGGCAGGCGGATCGCAGAAATAGGTGGTCGTCGGCGTTTTTGTAGTCGGTTTGCAGTAGGTTGTGATCGACGTATTGCGCCGAGAGTTCGGTTTTGACGCGATCGATATTCATGGCTTCGAGTTCGAGCATGACCATGGTTCCCGTGGCGTCTTGGGTCAGGGATTGGTCGATTTTGAGCGCGATTTCTTCCCCTGGCGTCAGGTTGCCGGAAACTAAGTGCGACTGAATTAGTTTCTGGGTGACGTTCATTGGCATGGTCGTGCCTCCTCGGAGCTTTACAATACTTGATGTCGCCATGATATCGGTTGGTTGGTGGATTTCCGAGGGAGGGGTGGAGTGATGGGGGTAATTTGGCAGCGGATTTGGGAGGCTGTGTCAACGATCCCTGACGGAGAGGATTGGTTGGGGGCGATCGCGCTTTTGGGGGCGTATGCTATGGTGGCGCTGGCGATCGGGTTTGGGTCGGGGTGGCTAGAGGTGAAGGTTTTGCCGCTGCCGCGCGATCGGGCGTTGAAGTTGGCGGCGGGATTATTATTGCTGCCAGCGGTGGTGGAGGAGTTGGTGTTTCGCGTGTTGCTGTTGCCCCGACCGTCGCAAACGAGCGATCGCGCCACTTGGCTGGTGTGGGGAACGGTGAGTTTGGTGCTGTTCGTGCTGTACCATCCCCTCAACGCGCTGACGCTGTTTCCGGCGGCGCGCCAACTGTTTGCGGATCCGTTGTTTTTATTGTTGGCGGCGGGGTTGGGATTTGTCTGTAGCGTTGCCTACTGGTTGAGCGGTTCGTTGTGGACGCCGGTGGCGATTCACTGGATCGTGGTGGTGGTGTGGTTGCTGTTCCTGGGGGGATACGGACGACTCTATGCAAACTCGGACAGATGAGGTATGAGTAATTTAGCAGCATTTTCGGCGATCGAGGGCTATGTCCGAACTTCCACCTCTCAATACCGATACCATTTGGGCAATTGTCAAAGAAGAGATTGACGATGAGACGGTTAACCGTCTGGTTTGGCACTATTTAGGCTATCGCTACGACGACGCGACGGGTCAGTGGGAGAGCAGTGGCGTTGCACCGGAATGGCAAGAGGAGTATCCGGAACCGCCGAATTTTATTGAAAATCGTCCGCCGACGGTGAAGTTAACTCGGTCGATTCCGAAGCCGCACAAGCAATTGTTGAAGGAGAAGTTGGGGTTTAAGGGATACAAGATTGGCGAGTTCGGTCCGAGACAAACTCGACGCGCGACGATGGCGAATTGGTTGTTGCATTATATGGAAAGTTCGAGTTAGCGATCTGAGGCTGGAGACATAACGCTAAAGCGTTGACTGCGAACTGTATTTCACGTTTTAGGGAATCCAGACAAACTTTTGTCATCCGTTAAAGATTGATGGTTCCACAGTATAAATTTATCGCGGTATTGCTTCCAGACTTCTTTGAGGACGGGATCAATTAAGTTTTCGCAAACCGCAAGCTCGGAATTATCGACGACGATGACAAGTTCTAAGTCTTCGCGAAAATAGTCGGGGATGTTGAAAGGAGCTTCGACAATGAAGTCGGTTTCGTTATAGTTAATTTGAAATTGCTTGACAACTTCACCAATACTCTTAAAATCTACAAATGGCAGCATTATTGCTCCTTAGCCTGATTCGCTAGAGGATATCTTAAACATAAGATTGACAATCTATAGATCGGTACCAAAGACTGAATTAGCAGTTAACTCCAATTCGGGGAAAGATGGCGAGTTGAGGCGATCGCTCTCTCGAA
>CAYQUF010000129.1:0-13260 GCA_964420595.1 uncultured bacterium | reverse complement strand
ACATTTTCACATCGATCGGCAATTCCCACCCTACCAATGGGGTTCAATTGAGTGCCAAGCCATGAGCCGAATTCCAGATAAGGTACACTCCCTTTTTGCCTGTTGCCTTCCTCCACTGAGGCGTACCGCACGCGACTAATAACAGCTCTATTGTTGCTGTTGTTGCTGCTGCTGCATCAATTCCGGCGGCGGCGGTTCCGGGGCAAAGTGATAGCTGGCATGCGCGCCGTTCGGATAGAAAAACGTACAGACAACCGATACTTCGGGATTGTATTTAATCACCATATCCTGCAAGCCCACTTCCTTCCAGTCGCTCAAAAACGCTGGAATGCGGCTCATGGGTCGAAACTTAATTTGCCAATCTTCTAAGGTAGTGCTGTTACCGCTCAATTGGCGATAAATAATTAGGGTGCCTTTTTCCCCATCTTCTTGATAGCCTTGATAGGCGATCGCGCCGAAGCGGTCGGCGTTGGCTTCGATGACGGCAAGTTGTTCTTGTTTTGACTCTAGGGCGGTTTCCATGGACTCGATCCTTGAATTGCAATCTGGGCGCGACTGTCAAACCCAGGCGGCTTGCGCGATCGCTCACAAAAGCCGCCGTTGGAAAATTACGATTGTTCCTCTAGTTGCAGAGAAGCCGAATTAATACAATAGCGCTGACCGGTCGGCGGGGGACCGTCATTGAATACGTGTCCTAAATGGGCGTCGCACGTATTGCACATCACTTCGATGCGGCGCATTCCCAGCGAATTATCTTCTTCGGTTTTAATATTGCCTTCAATGGGCTTCCAAAAACTCGGCCAGCCGCTGCCCGATTCGAATTTTTTATCGGATTGAAACAATTCAGTTCCACAACAAACGCAACGATACACGCCTGGTTTTTTGCAGTCGTGATAGATTCCGGCAAACGGTCTTTCCGTTCCCTTCTTGCGAGTAATCCTAAATTGTTCTGGCGTGAGTTGTTCTTTCCACTCTTGTTCGCTTTTTTGAACTTTATTCAGCATAATGACTGTTTTCCAATCTGTCTCGTCAGTTCGAACTTCAATGTCGCGCTCTAGTCCCGATCGAGGGAGCGATCGCAACTGAATTTCGCTATTTCGATCCTAACCGCAAATACCGATAATTTCATGGTGGCGCAGCAGTCGAGATTCCCGACTATTGCAACGTGGGGCGATCGCGCCTGCGACAGTCCGCGCGAGGACATTAACACGCGATCGCTATTGCGTTTGCCGCTCAATTCGAATAAAGTTCGGACGGTATCGCGGATTGTGTTGAGGACAAACGACGATTGAATTTTAGTTTAATTCTAAATTATAACGAAATCGATTGGCTGAGTCAACTCGGGTTTCTCGGGGATTTGGCGAACCTGTTAAAAAAAATCGAGAAATTGGGTAAGTTTGAACCCAGAGCGAGATCGTAACGATGCGATATGCCATGCATTCAAACCCGCGAAAAGAGTAAAACAGTGATGAGTACGGTCATGATCGTTGAAGACAGTGCCGCACAGCGAGAGATGATTTCGGGACTGCTCAAACAGACAGGAATCGACGTAACCGAAGCCAGCGATGGTTTTGAAGCCCTCGAGTGCATGAAGCGCCATCGCCCGGATCTCGTGCTCCTCGATATTGTCATGCCTCGGATGAACGGGTACGAATTTTGCCGTCGCCTCAGATCCGATCCGAAGATGCAACATATCCCCGTCGTCATGTGTTCGGCGAAGGGAGAAGAATTCGATCGCTACTGGGGGATGAAACAAGGAGCGGACGCTTATATTGCCAAACCCTTCCATCCCACCGAGTTAGTCGGAACCGTCTCGCAACTGCTGCGCGGTTGAGGGGGGGTCGAGATAGTCGGGATCGATTTCGTAATGGGGACATTGCTCGCAGGAGCCGCTGGGATTGACCGCACACAGCAGAAACGGCGAATGGGCGTTATACTTGCAGGTTGCGCCGCGATTGCTGCGGTGGGAAATGAGCCGCAGCCGTTGTTGGTAATATTCGATCTCGCGTCGGATACGGGCGTGAACCTGCATCCGCATGCGGTTGCGAACCAGTGACATGAGTTTGACCGAGTAGATGCGATCGAGGAGGAAGGCAACAGGCAATAGGCAACAGGCAATAGAGAATGTACCTCTTCAACCTGGAAAATCCTCTATATCAATAGCTTGCCACAGGTTCGGGCGATCGCCGACATCTGTTTGCCAATGCTAGTCGCTCTCCTACCGTTCGTTGCTCAGGTCGTCGCGGAGATCGTCGCGATCGCTGCGAAAGCCAATGCTAATTTTGAGGTGGGGTTGAAGTTAGAGCGAGCGAACATAATTATTCCTCCTTGGAATACTATCGGACTGATTTAAGTAGAAATTCAGGGATTGGAAAAGCCGATATCAGTTCGACTTAAATCGGCAATTAACCGTTAAACGATTCGGCAATTTCGGCGACGATTGGGTCGAATTCTGGTTTGAGCGACAGATCGTAGCGAATGCTTAAGACCTTATATTTGCCATCTCGCAAGATTTGTTTGGTGTAGAAGATATCGTCGCCTTGATACCCGGACACGACGAACCAATTCTCGCCTCGGGTTTTGTAGGTCACGTCACGAGTGGGATGTTCTTGCGTGTGCGATCGCGCGGCTCGTTGGTAGGCGGCGCTGAGCGGTTGGTTTAAGCTATTGTGATAGCCGAATGCTTTAATTTCGATATCGCCGTCCGGGGAAACGAACGTGCGACCGTCGTTGTTTTGAGGGGGTGCTTGCGGACTGACTAGATTTTCTGGATACGCCAGAGAGAATTCAAACCGAGGGTTGAAATAGCGATCGTACTCGATGTATCGTTCTTGTGGAATCGTGACTTCGGCGTCGTTGTGGTGGCGATCGCGTTGGCGTTGGGCGATGGGTTCGGTGTCAGCGGGGGATGCGCTCATTCCCAAAGCGGCGATCGCCGATAGGGCGAAAACGAGTTTTGGTGCGTTTTTAAGTTTAAGGTTGAAGCGAGGTCGCATCGGGATCTGCGAGATTGAATACCTCCAAAAATGCACGTCAAGTTCGACCGATTCCATTGAACCAGCCTTTACTTCTAGTATGGATCGCCGCGCCAACTGCTACATCCATCGATTGATTGAATTTGGGGAGGCAATCTGCTCTGTCGATCTGCCGATTTTTTCGGGTTTAGATGGCACTTCAATCGCAGTTTGTGGCAAGGTGGGCATCGCCCACCCTGCGGATGTTTAGAGGTTTTCGATATTTAAGGGTTCGATCTCCTCGGCGGGTTCGTAACCGAATACGCGGGAATAAAAGTAGAATTCGCCATCGAGGGCGCGTTTGATATTTTCGGCGCGGCGGAATCCGTGTTGTTCGCCTTCAAATGCGACATACGCCACCGGTAACCCTTTGGCTTTCAACGCTTCGACCATGGCTTCGGCTTGATTGGGCGGAACGATTTTATCTTCCAATCCTTGAAAAAATGCCACCGGACACGAGAGGCGATCGCAATGGTGAATGGGCGATCGCTCTTGATACAAATCCTGACGCTCCGGATAGGGACCGATCAAGCCGTCGAGATAGCGGGACTCGAACTTGTGGGTTTCCTTCGCCAAGGCTTCCAAATCGCTGACGCCGTAATAACTCGCCCCGGCTTTGAATGTATCGCGAAACACCAGCGCGCCGAGGGTGGTATATCCCCCTGCACTTCCTCCCGAAATTGCCAAGCGATCGCCATCGACTTTTCCTTCGCGAGCCAAATATTTGGCGGCATTGGCGCAATCGTCAATATCGATAACGCCCCACTGACCCTTGAGACGCTGGCGGTATTCCCTTCCGTATCCGGTGCTTCCGCCGTAGTTGACATCGACCACTGCAAAGCCGCGACTGGTCCAGTATTGAATCCCCAAGCTCAGACGGCTGGACGCCGCCGCTGTGGGTCCGCCGTGACTTTTGACCAAAAGGGGCGGTTTCTCCCCGTCTGGGGCGCGATAGCCTGGATTCTGGGGCGGATAGAAAATGGCATAGGCGGTTTTGCCCCCTTCGGTGGGAAATTCGATCGGTTGGGGGACGGAAAGATAGGCGCGATCGCGTAGGGGCGAATGGCCGTTCGCCCGTAGTGCAGACTGACGCAAAATTTGCCGATCGCCCGAGGTTAAATCCCACTCTACAATCGCCGTCGGTTCGGTGGGAGAGGCGGCGCACAGGAGCAGGGTATCGTCCTTGGCGTCGATGGCGCTAAATTCGGTGTAGGGGGTTGAAATCGGGGTCAGCCGTTTGGTTCGCACGTCGAGAATGGCGAGGCGCCAAATGCCGTTTTGGTTGTAGGTACACGCGAGGCGATCGCGATCCACAAAGGTATAGGTGGACATTCCCAGCCCCCACTGGGGCTTGCCAAATTCTGCCGTCAGGGGAAATAGCGGTTCCGCCGTTTCGCCGTTCCAACGGTAGAGATTCCACCATCCCGTGCGATCGCTGACGAAATACAACACGCCATCGGGAGACCATTGCGGGTCGAAGATCGATTCGCCCTCCCCTGCAACCTTTTGAGACTCGGCGATGGAACCGTCTTCGGCGATTTGTCCCACCCACAATTCCACCTCGTCCCAAGGCATATTGGGATGGTTCCAACTCGTCCAGCTCAGGTGGGAACCGTCCGGACTCATGCGGGGATAGGCGTAAAAGTCGCAACCGGAAACGAGGACGCCGCCGCTATTTTCGCCATCGAGATCCACCGCGACGATGGTATTTTCCGGTTCGCCTTCTTTCGTGTGGTCTTCGCGAATGCAAATCAGGCGATCGCGCGCGCGATCCATCGTGGCGTCGGCGTAGCGCAAATCCGATTCCGGCGTGATGGGAGATGGCGGGGAATTGGGGGATTGACGGTACAAACGGCGATCGCTGAAATTGGCAAAATAGACCGATCCGCGATCGACGAGAAACGAACCGCCACCGTATTCGTGAACCCGAGAGCGGACGTTAAATTCTGTCGGCGTCACCTCTGCAACTTCGCCCTCGCGGCTGCGTCGCATTAAAACGTAACGTCCGCCTTCAGCAGGTCGCATCTCCAGCCAGTAGATGTCGTCTCCGTCGAAAGTCGCGCCGCCCAACCCGATGGTTTCGGATACAATCAGGTCTGAGGTAATGGGCGATTGCCAACTTCCGTAGGGAGCAATTTTGATGTCAACCATAACTTGCGTTTCTATAAGTCCTCTAGATCGATCGTCGGCGGGATTGGCGTTCGGCGCAATAGCGAACTGAGAGACTTTCCTTAGCGAACGGGGTTTTGGCGTGAGAAACTAGAGAGCGAGGCAGCAGAGGTCGATCAGTATGGCAACCAAACCGAAAATTATGGTCGTTGACGATGAAAAGGAAAATTTAGATTTGCTCTATCGCACGTTTCGGCGCGAGTTTAAGGTGTTTCGCGCTCAGGGAGCGGCTCAGGCGTTAGAGCTGTTGGAGAAGGAAGGGGAGATGGCGGTGATTCTCTCCGACCAAAGTATGCCGGAAATGAGCGGGGTCGAGTTTTTTCGCCAAATTGCCGATCGCTTTCCCAAGACAGTGCGAATTCTGATCACCGGATATACTAGCGATCAGCTTGGAGAAGGCGAAGACGAGTTGAAGGCGGCGCAAATTCACAAATTCGTCAGCAAACCCTGGCAAGCTGACGATCTCAAGGCGACCGTGCAAGAAGCGGTTCAAATTCACGATTCTTAAGCCCTCAATCGGGGTGAAAGACGATTTTCGGCGCGAGTATCCATTGCGTTTCCGTTTGGACGAATTGACCGATGCCCAGAAATCGACCGTCGTTGCGATAGACCCGCAGGGGGTCGGAGGTGGCGGTGGGGTTGTCGTGGGGAAGGCGCTGTCCCTGACACCAGCGTTTGACGTACTCGTCGGATAGGGGGACGGAGGTGAGGTGCGCCAGTGCGGTTTCGGGGGGAAGCAGTTGGAAGGTTCTTCGTTCGAGGCGATCGCGCAATTCCTCTAATGGGATACTCTCGTTGAGGGCGAACCCGCTGCTTTGGGTGCGAACCAGGTTGGCAAGGGTTGCTCCCGTTCCCACCATATCGCCCAAATCCCGGGCGATCGCGCGGATGTAGGTTCCCGCACCGCAGGCGATTTCGAGATCGATTTCGGGATAGTCTCCAGAGCGCCAATCTTTAACGGCGATGTCGTAAATCTCGACCTCTCGCGAGGGAATCTCTACGGCGTCTCCGGCTCTGGCGAGTTCGTACAGGCGCTTTCCTTCCACTTGAATGGCGCTGTAGGCGGGGGGAATTTGGGTGATTTGCCCCCGAAATTGGGGTAATGCGGCTTGGACAGTTTCTAAGTCCAGATTGCTGGCGGGTTGCTCGGCGAGGATGTCGCCGTCTAAATCGTCGGTGGCGGTACGCACGCCAAATCGCACGGTGGCGAGATAGGCTTTATCGGAAGGCAAAAATTGCAACAAGCGCGTGGCTTTCCCGACAGCGATGGGAAGGACGCCTGTGGCGGCGGGGTCGAGGGTTCCGCCGTGTCCGACTCGCTTTTGACGCAACAATTTGCGAACTTTGGCGACGCAATCGTGGGAGGTGAATCCCGATGGTTTGTTTAAGTTGAGAAATCCCAGCATGGCGATCGCGGTGTTGTGGGTGCAGTCGATGAAGGCAACAGACAAAAGAACCCCAATTGTAGGGTGGGAATTGCCAATCGATTTGAAATCGTGCCGATTCACTTAAATTAGCAATGCCCACCTTCCCATAAAATTAGAACGTTTACAACCGGATTTTATATTGGTATTTAATTTTTGAACCGTTCAGTTTATCTTTCCATCCGACAAATTAACGCCCGATCGCCTGTTGGAGTCGTTCCGCACTCAACTCTCGAACCAGACTTAACGGAATTGGTTCTTGACTGAGGGATTCAATATCGCTCGCTTTCAAATAGAGTTCGTATTCCGGGCGATCGTTAATATAAGCTTGAAAAAATGCCAAACTCAACGCTTTGGTATAGCGACGGGCAAGAGCCGGATTGGGACCGATCGCTTCGGTGGGAACTGGAATCGATCCTGAATTATGTGCCATTTCGCCCAAGGTTGAAAAGTGAGTGCCAGGGTGCATTAAAACTAAATATTTTTCCGGGATGTCGAGCCATGTAAAGGGTTGGATTTGTTCGTACAAAGCGGGAGCAACGGTATCGGCTCCACCGGCAACCATGAGGGTGGGAATGTCAATTTTGGCTAACCCGGATTGACCAAACAAACTGCTCGCAATGGGATTAATCGCGATCGCCGCTTGAATGCGATCGTCCCTAAACTCGTATCCGCCAGAAGGCGAGAACCAATCGGTAATGGCAATGGCGTTGTCTAGGGCATTGCTGTTGGCTTTTGTCCCCGTTTCGTCCGAGAGTTCTGCTAAATTATCGACCGAGCGATCGATTAACTGTTGGCGATATAAATCGAGGGCGCGACATTGCAGCAGTAACGAGACATTCCACGATTCGTCCTGCTGCTGGCAATCGGCTTGCAATTGCTCGAAATTTATCCTCGCTCCCGCTAACGCCAATGCGGTATAGCCGCCGAACGATTGACCCAACACGCCCACCCGTTCGAGGTTCATGCGACTGCGAAATTGCGCGTACTGTTGCGAGCGGCGTTCGAGTTCGTCGAGGAGGTGGCTGACATCGAGGGGACGGTCTAAAAATTCTCGCGGTTCTGCCACTTCGCTGGCAACTCCGGCGAGTAAGGCTTGTAACTGGTCGGCGTCGCTACCGGGATGTTGGGGAACGACGACGGCGAATCCGTGGGACGCCAGATGTCGGGCGAGATAGGCGAAGGTCGTGCGATCCGATCCCAAGCCGTGGGAAATGACGATGGTGGGAGCGGCGGTGTCGGTGCGAGGGAGATACAAGTCGGCGACAAATACCCGTCCGCTGGGATAATTGGACGTGGGGCGATCGCGATCGTGCAGTTGCAGCGACAGTTTGTCCCAGCGATAATCCCCCGGACGGCGCAAGTCGTCCAATGCAGAGTTCTCGATGGAATGATTTTGGGCGGCTTGTTGCGAAATTTGGTTCGCTAAGGCGAGGGCGCGTCCGGTGCGATCCACGATCCCTTGCAATTCTTCGACCAGGTCGGCGGCTCTGGCTAAATCGATGCGAATGCTACGGGAGGGAAATTTTTTCAGCAGGTTCAGCAGGGTCAGACCTTGGGGGTCGGTGGCGGCGAGGATAAATGCCGCTCGCAGTCCGAAAAAGCCGGGTTGTCGGGCGTCGGAGCGGATGACTTCGCCCAATCGCTTCAGTAAGGCTTCCCCTTGCGGCGTGTAGAGAAATTGAGAAATGGCAATGGCATCGATATTGTCGGAGGGCGAAGTCGTGAGAATTTGGCAGAATTTTTTGAGTAAGGCAGGGTCGGCATAACGGGCGTAGGCGGCGAGTTCTCGGTTGACTTCGCAGGTTTGGGCGTACTCTTCCAATGCCGCGATGGAGATGGAGCGCTCTAGCAGGGAGTACGATAGATAAATCCGCTCTGCCGCGATCGCCCCGCGAGATCCCGCTCCGATTCCCAGCAGCCAAACTGCCGCTGACAGCGATAGGGTTTTCAATAGGCGGACGTATCGGCATCTCATAGACAACAATTGCAATAGTTTAGCAACGGCGAGCGATCGCCCCAACCGAGTTACAGATGCGATCGTAGCTTGCCAATTGTCCGAGCGAGTGTAGATTAGAAGCAGTCGCGTCGCGATCGTGCCATGACTGCGGAACTGCCCGAAATTCACTTTAAATATCCCACCGAGCAAAGCGATCCCCCCCTCTCGCCCCGACAGACCTTACCGACGATGTACGATTTGCCCAGCGAGGATCCGGAGGAACCGGGGTTGCCAGATGAATTCCACGACTTCCAACCCGAACTGCTGCGCCTGACGTTTCGACCGCCGGATTACTATCCGGATCGCCTGTTTTGCGGCAGCGACATGAATTTATATTACGACGTGCATCATCAAAGTTGGTACAAGCGTCCGGATTGGTTCGGGGTCGTCGGGGTGTCTCGATTTTACGACGATCGCGATTTGCGCCTGAGTTACGTGGTTTGGCAAGAAGGGGTGACGCCGTTTGTGGCGATCGAATTGCTATCGCCGGGGACGGAAGACGAGGATCTGGGACAACGCGATCGCGCGATCGATCGACCGCCAACCCAATGGGAGGTGTACGAGCAAATGCTGCGGGTTCCCTATTATGTCGTCTTCAGCCGCTACAGCGATCGCCTGCGGGTGTTTGCGTTGCAAGCCGGTCGCTATCGGGAATTGGAACTGGATCGCTCGCGGGTCTGGATGCCCGAAATTGCCTTGGGATTGGGGTTGTGGCAGGGGGAGTATCAAGGGCGCGATCGCCTGTGGTTGCGCTGGTACGACGATCGCGGCAATTGGATTCCGACTGATGCCGAACGGGAACGCCAACGCGCCGAAGCTGCCGAAGCACGCGCCGCACGCTTGGAACAAAGATTGCGCGAGTTGGGAATCGAACCAGATGAGTGAGCGTTACGGGTAGGTTGGGCTGAGGCACGAAACCCAAATCAGTTGAATTATTTCAAATCCAACAATCCCGATTCCTTTAACTTCGGATTAAACCGCAATTGCATTCGAACGCCCCGTTTTCCCAATTCTGCCAGCACTTCAGCTTCGACGCGGCGGGCGATCTTTTTCCGCTTTTTCATTTGCGCCAGTTCGTCGGAAAGTTGGCTGTATTCTTGCTGTTCTGCTTCGGTCATTAACGCTTTTGCGTCGATGGGTTGCGTCCATTTTGCCGTTTCCCCATTATTTCCCGGTGGCGTCGTTCCGTTTTCGGCAATCCACGCCTCGCGAATGTTATTGAGAATAGTGCGACTGGGGCGATCGATCGTTTGTGCTTTAATCCAATAACACTGGTGCGGACAGCGAACTAAATGTTGTTTGAGGCTGAGATAGACATCGCGGGAATAACCGATGTATTGCAACACTTCATCGCGATCGAAAATTGCATACACGCCGACTTTTCCTTGCAAGCTTTCGTCCATTTGCCCGGAATCGTCGAGGTAGGGAATATAATCTAAACTGGCAAGGGTGGGGATATCGGTTTGAGTGGTCATGGTTAAAACTTAAGTCCGAGATTTTGGATGACTTTGAAAAGGCGCGATCGCCCCGATTTAAGCAACTTTGCGATAGACCGCACACAGGCGGCTGGGTTTGAAGATTTTAGCCTTAAACATGAAATTCGGCGGAACGTTAATAATCGCGTACTCGTCTGAATCGTGATATGGCTCGAATTCTGGGGGCATTCCTTTTGGCGTGGCGGTACTATAAGGAACGGGTTGAAAGAGTTTTTCGGTAAATTCCACCGAGTCGCAATTGGCTTGTTCGGCAACTTGATTTAAAAAAGCCGAATTGGTTAGTAGCTCGAACAATGTCGATTGAGCGTCGGGATTGAGGGTAAAGCGACCGTCAAAATTTTCGATGATTTTCAGTGCCATTGAAATAATTTGTAGTAATGGACAACAAAAACGAAATTTCCGTTAAAGAATTGTTAAATTCAATCGATAGGCGGGTACGCTAAAACAGAGAGCGCGCGATCGCCGTTTTTCGTTTCAACATCCTATCCCGATATGGTGGCAAAATCAAAGTTAAAATGGTGGGTAATCTTACTCAGTTTTCTATTGTGGTTCGGTAGCGGTTGGATTTCCCCCGCGCGTGCGGCGAATGCTCCCGCGAATCCCAAAGTCGTCCACGTCCTCAACCGACTGGGATTTGGCGCGAGTCCGGGAGATATCGAACGAGTTGAAGCGATGGGAGTGCAAGCGTATATCGAATCGCAATTGCATCCAGAGGCGATCGCCGAACCGCCAGAATTCAAGCAAAAACTGCGGAAATTGCAAACTTGGCAAATGAATCCGCAAGAATTATTCGAATACGTTACTGACGGATCGAAGGGACGGCAAATTTTACAAGAAGCCACCCAAGCCAGATTGCTGCACGCCATCGAAAGTCCCCGCCAGTTGCAAGAGGTGATGGCGGACTTCTGGTACAACCACTTTAACGTGTTCGCTCATGTCGGGACAACGCGCCGCTGGGTGGGAGCTTACGAACGAGAAGCGATTCGACCCCACGCACTGGGACGGTTTCGCGACTTGCTGGCGGCGACGGCGAAGCATCCGGCGATGTTGCTCTATCTCGACAATTGGCTCAACACCGCACCGGAGAGTCCGGGAGCGATGGGTCGGTTTAAGGGGTTGAACGAAAACTACGCGCGGGAGTTGATGGAATTGCATACCCTCGGCGTGGATGGCGGCTATACTCAAGAAGACGTGGAAGTGCTGGCGCGCATTCTCACGGGTTGGGGGTTTGCGTTGGAAAATGGACAGCAGCGACCCGCGAAAGGTCGGTTCTATTTCGATCGCGATCGCCACGATTTTAGTGCCAAAACATTTCTCGGAAAATCTATTCCCAGCGGTGGAATAAAACAAGGAGAAAAGGCGTTAGATCTGCTTGCCTCTCATCCCGCTACTGCGCGGCATATTAGTTATAAATTGGCGCAATATTTCGTCACCGACAATCCCCCCAACTCGCTAGTGGATCGCTTGAGCGATCGATTTCTGGAAACCGACGGTAACATTCGCGCCGTCCTCGATACTCTATTTCACAGCGGCGAATTTTGGAACCGCGAGTATTACGATGCCAAGTTTAAAACTCCCAATCGGTTCGTGATTTCGGCAATTCGCGCCACCGGACAAAGACCGCTTCGCCTCAAGCGCATTGGAGGAATTATTCGGAAACTCGGAATGCCAATTTACGGCTGTCGCTTACCCAACGGGTATGACAACATCGAGCCAGCGTGGTTGAATCCAGATGCAATGATTCGCCGCGTCAGCGTAGCTGCGGTTATCGCTCGCGGTCATTTTACCAATCGCCAAAGGGTCGATGCGACAGCATTACAAGACACCCTCGGTCGCCGTTTTTCGGAGCAAACTCAAAAGGCGATCGCGTCCAGTCCCCGTCCGTTACGTGCGGGATTACTGCTCGGAAGTCCTGAATTTATGCGGTATTAATTTAAAGAACCCTGTCCTCGCGTTCCTCTGCGCTTTCCGTGTCTCTGTGGTGCAATTTGATAACGCCAATTAATAATGAAACGTCGAAGATTATTACAACAACTCGGACTCGCCAGCGTCGCCACCGCCGTTGCGATTGGAACTCATGGGGTTGCTTTTCGCACTCAGGCACAAAGTGGTAAACCAAAGCGATTGGTGGTGGTGATGTTACGCGGTGCAATTGATGGTTTGAGCGTGGTGGTTCCCTACCGCGAAGACGCCTACTATCAAGGACGACCGACAATCGCGATTCCGCCGCCAAGCAAGCAAAATGGCGTGCTGGATTTAGACGGACAGTTCGGTTTAAATCCCGTGTTGAAGCCGCTGATGCCATTGTGGCGCGATCGCACCCTCGCCTTCGTTCACGCTTGCGGTTCTCCCGACCCGACGCGATCGCATTTCGACGCGCAAGAGTATCTCGAAAGCGGAACGCCAGGGGTGAAAAATACCCGCGACGGTTGGATGAATCGCCTGCTAGGAGAACTTCCCAAAACCACCCTAACTCAGGCGTTGAACGTGGGGAGGGGATTGCCGCGAATCCTATCGGGATCCAATCCAGTGGCAACGATCGAGTTGGGACGCAACGCACCCCGGACGCTAGCCATTGACGGATCGCCGTTGGGTGAGGCATTCGATCGCCTGTATCGGGGAAGCGATCGCATCAGTCGCGCCTATCGCGAGGGTCGAACTGCACGTCAGCGTTTGCTGGATACCCTGGAAACTGGGGACGAAAATCAGGCAAAGTCTGGAAATTTCGAGCGATCGGCACAACAACTGGCGCAATTGATGAGAAGCGATCCGGGAATGCAACTGGCGTTCTTAGAACTCGGCGGCTGGGATACTCACGTGACTCAGAAAGGAAAGCTCGATCGCAAGTTAGAGCGTTTGGGGAAAGGTTTATCGACCTTGGCAAGTGAGTTAGGCGAAGTCTATGGCGATACGGCGATCGCGGTAATTTCAGAATTCGGACGCACGGCGAAGGAAAATGGTAACAAAGGGACAGACCACGGTCGTGGAAATGCCATGTGGCTGTTAGGTGGCGGAATTCGCGGCGGTCGGGTGTACGGACGCTGGCCCGGTTTGGCGGAGTCGCAATTGTATCAAAAGCGGGATTTGCAGGTGACGACGGATTTTCGAGATGCGATCGCGACGATTTTAGAAACTCACTTAAATTTAGATCGCGATCG
>CAYQUF010000128.1:0-13370 GCA_964420595.1 uncultured bacterium | reverse complement strand
ATGATGAGTCTGATTCGGACGACGACGACGATGATGACGACGATGATGAGTCTGAAGACGGCGAAGACTCCATGTCTGACGAAGACGGCAGTGATGACGTAGACGGCGGCATGGAAGAAGACGACATGGACGACAGCGGTGACGATGCTGGCGACGGCATGACCGACGATGGCGGCGAAGTCGTTGACGAACTCACCGGTATGTCCACCATCCACGACTTCGAAGTGGGTTCGGATATCGTCCAGATTGCTGCGGGTCTCGGCTTCGAGTCGGGTGAGGACATCCTGTCCGCTGGCGAAACCAGCACGACCGAAGAAGGCAACTTACTGTCTACCTTCGACCTGACCGCTGACTTCACGCTCTCGATTATTCACGATGTCGAACTGACGGCAGAAAGCTTCGTCATCGGAACCAGCTCTTCCGAAGACGGATCGATGGAAGAAGAGATGCCAACCGACGACATGAGCGGCGACGGCGGTGCCGATCCTGTTGAGGAAATGCCGATGGAAGAAACCGGATCGAGCTTCTTCGATTGCGGCGGTCTTCCCCCCGGATTGTGCCGTCAAGTCCAAAGCGGTCGTCGTTCCCCTGAAGACCTGCCTCCTCCGTTCCAAGGTGCTATCTAACATCCTTTGACGAACTGGACTGACAGTGTCATAGCTACTCAATCAACAATGCGATCGCTTCTTCAATTGAGGCGATCGCTTTCTGTTTGAATGAAGGTCAATTAATACTTGACTGAGCGTTCCAGAATTGTTATCTTAGTTCCCAAGATAGGCAAACGTAACGATGGCACGGCAGAGAGAGTTTAACCGCGACGAAGTCCTGACCCAAGCGATGGAAACCTTCTGGCGTAAAGGCTACGAGGCGACTTCCATTCAGGATCTCGTCAAAAGTACCGGGTTAAACCGAGGTAGCCTGTACGGGACCTTTCACGACAAGCGATCGCTGTTTGAAATGGCGCTCAACCGCTATGAGGACACGATTGTCCGAGGCGCGATCGCTCGCTTGGAAGTGCCGAATGCCTCGATGAGTGCGATTGTGGAACACTTTCACGAGGTGGTCGAAAGCGCGATCGCAGACTCCCAACGTCGTGGTTGCTTGCTGGTCAACTCGGCGATCGAATTGTGTCCCCACGACGCGCAACTGGCGGCGAAAATTGCAGCCAAATTGCAGCGGATCGAGCAAGCGTATTACCACGCTTTATCCAACGCGGTTGAGAAAGGGGAAATTCGAGGCGATCGCGACTTGCACCAATTGGCGAGTTTTCTGGTCAATACGCTGCAAGGGTTGCGCGTGGTGTCGAAGGTGAAACCGAATCGCCAGGAATTGCAGGCGATCGTGGCGATCGCGCTGTCTGTCCTCGATTAGTTGTGTCTATTTTTTTATCCATATTGGAACGAACGTTCAAAAAGGAGACTGACTATGAATTTAACCGAAGAACTCAACCAGCTCACCCAGCAAATCCAGCAACAGCTTCCCGATGACGCGAAAGCGACCATGAGCCAAGCAGCGAGGGATCTGGTCAATTCCGCGATCGCAGACCGCGCGGTCAATGTCGGCGACAGTGCTCCCAACTTTTCCCTTCCCAACGCCGTTGGCGAGACAGTGGAGTTGCAAGACTTACTCAAATCTGGTCCCGTGGTGATTTCATTTTACCGAGGCGGCTGGTGTCCCTATTGCAACCTGGAACTGCGAGCCTTGCAGCAAGCCTTACCGCAGATTCGGGAGTTGGGAGCGACTTTGGTAACCATTTCGCCGCAAACGCCGGATAACTCGCTGTCTACCGCCGAAAAGCACAATCTCGAATTCGAGGTGCTCAGCGATGTTGGAAATCAAGTCGCCAAGCAATATCGGCTGGTGTTTGAGCTTCCGGCGTCTTTGCGTCCGATTTACGAGCAGATGGGAATTGACTTACCGGCTTATAACGGCGATGAGAGTTTCGAGTTACCGATTCCGGCGACCTACGTGGTGAATGCGGACGGTAAAATTGCTCGTGGGTTTGTCGATGCGGACTATAAGAATCGGCTGGATCCGCAAGAGATCGTTGCAGCACTCCGAGGTTTGTCCGTGACGACGGCGTAGGGAGATTGCGAGAGCGGGTAGTGTCGGGAAATGGCACTATTCGCTTGTGTTGAGGGTAGCCAGTTGCGCGATCGTCTGCACCGGATTGGCGAATTCTAACGCAATTGCGGCGGTTTGACGGGGTGACGATTATCCGTTGAACAAAGTGGATACCCGTTCGCCTTCGACTGATGGGATTGACGCCAAACTGTAATTGTCAGTCGAAATGGAGTCAGGGTTATGCAACGGTTAATTGCTTCTACCGCGATGTTAATTGCTCTAGCGAGTGGCGGAAATGCGATCGCCGCTGAAGCCGAAATCAATAAATCAACCGGATACGATCGCCAACGGTTACAATCAGTTAGCGACGAGATTAATCGCGATTTGAATGTCGGGACGCAACCGGTGGACTCTTCAATTATCGATCGCCTGCCTCCGGTGGATATTAAACTCAAGCGAGAGTTCGCACAAGTTCGAGTTAAACTGGAGCGGTTGGAAATGCGCGATCGCTAACTCAATTGGGTGCGGAATTTATAGATACTAATACCAAATAGAATTGCGGCGAATAGAAACAGCGCGATCGCATTGTGCCAAATCGCTTCCAATCCTACCCCTTTGAGGACGATACTGCGAACGATTTCGATATAGTGACGCAGGGGATTAATCCAGGAGAGGCGTTGAACGAAAAGTGGCATACTTTCCAACGGAGCGATCGCGCCTGCGGTTTGAATAATTGGAATCGTTAAAAAGAACGATGTTAAAATCGCCTGCTGCTTGTTTCCCGATAGCGTTGCCATTAACATCCCAATGCTCATTCCCACTAAAATATAAAGAGCCGACAAAATCAAAAATAAGATAAAATTACCCTGAAATGGCATTTCAAACACGAAATTTCCCACACCTAACGCTAGAAAAACATCGCCCATCAACAACAAAAATAAAGGGACAACTTTTGCCGTAATAATTTCCCAAGTTAAAGCAGGTGTCATCAATAACTGTTCTAATGTCCCCCGTTCCTTTTCCTGCACTGTTGCAATCGCAGTCGTGACAGAACTAGCCAGGGTTAAAATTACCCCCATGACACCGGGAACGAAGAACCAACTACTTTTTAATCCGGGATTGTAGAGGAACCACGTGCGCGTTTCTAATAGCGGTTCGGGAGGATTGGGAACGAGGGTGCGGTTGTAGCTCTCGATAATTTGTTTGGCGTAACCTTGGGCAATTCCCGCTGTATACGCATCGACGCCATCCAGGAGAATTTGGATATTAGCGGTGGATTTGTCAGTAATGTCGCGATCGAAATCGGGGGGGATGACCAATCCGACTTTGACGCTTCCGGTTTGGACTTTTTTGGCAATATCTTGTTGGCTTAATCCATATGCATCCTTAATAAATACGTCGTTTTCTGTAAAAGCCGAAATTAGTTCTCGACTGTCGTTGCTATTGGCATAATCGGCAATTCCGAGGTTGATGTTTTTGACTTCGGGACTGAGTGCAAATCCGAAGATAAACAGTTGGACAGTCGCTGGAACGATTAATAAGACAATTAGTTGCTTGTTGCGAATAATTTGGAAGAATTCTTTAACCAGTAGCGACCAAATTCGGCTGTCTATGGTTGCGGACAATAAGCGTCGGTAGAATTGGCGGAAACTAGACATACTTTACTAAAATATAGAACCACGCCAGACACAGAGAGAGCCAGAGGGTTTATCAATCTTTTAATCGCATTTGGCGCAAATTTGCCCAGGCTGCTAATAGAAAGATCGACCCCAATAGTAGCAACATGGGAAAGTCGAACCAGACACCAGACCATCCCGTTCCTCTTACGAAAGTATCGCGGCTGATGTCGATGTAGTAACGCGCGGGAACGAGGTAAGAAATGGCAGAAAGGGGAAAGGGAATGTTGCTGATGGGATAGATGAGTCCGCTTAATAAAATTGACGAGAGCACTTGAGTCGATTGCACCATTTGAACGGAAGAACTTTGGTCTTGGGTACGGGTTCCGACGAATAAGCCAAAGATAATGCTATTGAGTAAAAATAATGGCGTTCCTAAGACGATCGGGGTCGGATCGCCGCGAATTCCTAACCCCCAAATAACACTACCAAGACCGATTATGGCAATCGCTTCTGCCAATCCGACAACTAAATAGGCTAAACTTTTTCCGAGTAATAATTCGATCGCCCCGACACCAGACGCATAGGCTTGAACGATCGTCCCTTCTTCTTTTTCTCTCACCATCGCGATCGCCGAGAGCAACGACGGATAAACCCCTAAAATAAATCCGTAGGTTCCGGGGACGATAAAGAGCGATTCTTCCCGACCGGGATTGAACCACAAGCGGATATCGGCGACAACGCGACGAATGGGAGATTGCAGTTTTTCAGATTGCAAAAAAAATCGCGTTGCGGCTTGAATGCTATTATCGATCGCCCTCGCATTACTAACATCAGTTCCATCCACTAACACTTGCACCGCGTTGGGTTTCTTTTCGAGGAGTTTTCCAGAGAAATCCGGGGGAATAATTAACGCCGCTGACGCCGCACCCCGATCGATCGCCGCTTGGGGAGATTCTCCGTTTAGCGGAACCGGTTGGAACCGTTGGGTGGCGACCAAACGCTCGATATAAGTGCGACTTTGCACCGAGCGATCCAGGTCTTGAATGGCGATGGGAATGTTATTAGTTTCGAGGCGAATCGCAAATCCGTAGATTAATAATGTTGCCAAAGGAAGGGCAAACGCCAGTCCCACCGTGAGGCGATCGCGCCAAAACTGTCGCAATTCTTTACTGCATTGTTCGATAATTTGTCGCCGTTGCATGGCTGGCATTACCCTTTAGCGCGTTGGACGATTCCGATAAAAGCATCTTCGAGGGAAAAAGGAATAGCTCGCGCCGATTCCATCCGCACTTCTTCCCGTGCTAAGATTTGGCGAACTCGCGGGAATTCCGCATCCGGGTCGTCGAGAACGGCGTGGAGGCGATCGCCAAAAATCGCAATGCGCCACGGCTCGAATTCTCGTTTCAGCGCCTCGGAAGCCTGTTGGGGAAAATCCGTTAAAATCTCCCACAACTGACCCGGTTGCTGTTGCTTGATTTCTCCCGGCGATCCCTGCGCCACCACTTCTCCATCGACCATAAATCCCATGCGATTGCAATGTTCGGCTTCTTCTAAATAATGAGTCGTGACAATGACCGCCGTTCCGCGATCGGCAAAATCTTCAATTAACCGCCAAAACTGACGTCGCGCCAAGGGATCGACGCCAGAGGTCGGTTCGTCCATAAATAAAATCTCCGGTTCGTGCATCACCGACGCGCCAAACGCCACCCGTTGCTTCCACCCTCCCGGTAATTGACCTGCGAGCAATTGTTCTCGACCTTTGAGTGCGGAGGTTTCGAGAACCCAATCGATTTTTTCCTGTCTGTGGCGGCGGGGAACGCCGTAAACGCCGCAGTAGAATTTGAGGTTTTCTACAATACTTAAATCGTCGTAGAGAGTAAATTTTTGGCTCATATACCCGATTCGCGCGCGGACGCGAGGGGAGCGCAATTGACCGGTTTCTCCCGCGAGCGCCATTTCTCCTGCGGTCGCTTCGAGCAAGCCGCACAGCATTTTAATCGTGGTAGTTTTTCCCGCACCGTTGGCTCCCAAGAGTCCGAAAATTTCGCCGTAGCGGACTTCGAGGTCCACGCCTTTGACCGCCTCGAAATCGCCGAATACTTTTTTCAGCCGTTTGGCGGCGATGGCGATATCCGAGTGCTGGCGAGAACTGCGCGATAGGTCCTGACGGACTCGCGTACTGGGAAAGGGAATATCCGGCGGTTCGCCACCAGCGGCGCGCAATCGAGAGACAAAGACATTTTCTAAAGTCGGTTCCACGGTTTGAATCGAGGCGATGGGAACTTCCAGGTGCGATCGGATGGCGGTTTCTCCGGCTTTGGCGTCGCGAACCAAGACATCGAGGCGCGAGCCAAAACTCTGCACGTCCGCCAGATCTCCCCCCACATGGCGCAATTGGCGTTCGGCGGCGACCGTAGCTTGCGCTTGTTCGGTGCGGACTTCCAAGCGTTGCAATCCCAAACTTTGACGCAGTTGCGCCAGGGTTCCCACTTGGCGGATTCGACCTTCGGACATTAACGCGACTCGATGACAGCGTTCGGCTTCGTCGAGATACGGCGTGGCGACGACAATGGCGACCCCTTGACGGGACAGTTCGGCGAGGATGTCCCAGAATTCCCGCCGCGATACCGGATCGACGCCGGTAGTGGGTTCGTCGAGGAGCAGCACTGGCGGTTCGGCGATTAACGCGCAACACAGCGCCAATTTTTGTTTCATCCCCCCGGAAAGTTGGCTGGCGAGGCGATCGCCAAATCCGTCTAAATCCATTAATTTCAGGTATTTGGCGCGACGCTGGCGAAATTGCGACTCGGAGACGTTGCGCATTCCGGCGCTATAGTGCAGGTTTTCGTCGATACTCAGGTCGCCGTAGAGGGAGAATTGTTGGGTGAGGTAACCGACGCGCGATCGCGCCTGACGTGGCGATTGGTTCAAAATCTCGACGGTTCCGGCGGTTGCGTCCATGACACCGGCGAGAATGTGGAACGTACTGGTTTTCCCCGCACCATCGGGACCGATCAGTCCGAAGATTTCCTGGCGAAACACCTCGAACTCGATTCCCCGGACGGCGGCGGTGTCACCGTAGTGCTTGTACAAGTCTCCCACGCGAATAATTGGCGTTTCGGTGGCGCTCATTCGTTGCTATCGGAATTTACAATAATTTCGGCATCGGCTGGCATTCCGGGTTTGGCGAAACCGTCGGCGTTGTCCAAGCACAGTTTCAACCCGAACGCCTGTTTGACTCGATCTTGGCGAAAGTAGATGTTTTCTGGGGTAAATGAGGCTTCGGTATCGATGGCGCAGACTTCGGCGTCGAGGGGACGGTCGGGGAAGGAGTCGAGGTAGACGTTGGCGGGTTGACCGACGCGGACGCGACCGATTTGACCTTCGGGGATATAGCCGCGCAAATACACGTCGTCGAGGTCGATCAGCGACAGGAGGGGTTGTCCGGCGGCGACGACTTCTCCCGGTTCTGCCAAGCGATCGAGTACAATACCGTCGATGGGGGCGACGATGCTGAGATCGTTGATTTTGGCGGCGATCGCTTCTTTAGCCGCTTGCGCTTGTTTCACGTCCGATCGTGCGGCTTCGAGTTGCGACATCGCCTGTTCGAGTTGGGTTTGCAAGGCGCGAATCTGGGTTTGGCGAATTTCGGGGTTGAGGGTGGTGGTTTGCGCTTGTTCGAGTTCTCCCTGTGCGGCGTTGACTTTGCGCCTGGCGGCTTCGACTTCGGCTTGACGCGCGGCGAGCAGGTCTTGTAAGGTTTCGACTTGAGTCTGGGCGCGATCGAATTGTTGTTGGGAGATTGCACCGCCGTCGAGAAGGGTGGCGAAGCGATCGCGATCGGTTTTGGCGAGTTTGAGTTGCGATCGCGTTTCTTGCCAGGTAGCTGAGGCTCTTTGTAATTCGGCTTCGGCGCTGGCGACGTTGGCTTCGGCTTGGGAGACCCGTCCCCGCGTGTCCTGTCGGGATTGTTCGAGGTTGAGGGTGGCTTCGCGAATGCGATCGTTGAGGAGGTTAATCTGCAATTGCGCCTGACGCTGGCGTTGTTTGGCGGCGTCGATTTTAGCTTCGGCTTCGCGCAGTTGTGCTTGGATTTCGTCGTCGTCGAGTTGGACGATGGCGCTTGAGCTGGTCACTTTTTCCCCTTCCCGCACGGCGATGGATTCCACGCGACCGGGAACCTTGGCACCGATGTCGGTTTCGTAGCCTTCGATGCGACCGCTCAGTTCGATGGGGCGATCGCCACTCGGTCGAGATAGAATATACCATGTCCCGGCGATCGCAGCTGCGGCGAGGGCTAGACCGCCAAGGATGAGAGGCGATCGGTGGTGCGATGGCGGTGGCGGTTGGGGTGGGGGAGCGGGTGGCTCGGCGCGATCGCGATCTGACGAGTGACCGTTGCGTTCGGGAGATTTGGGGGTTAGCTGCGTCACGATGCATTCCTCCCTACGATCTGACCGGGTTGGATATCTCAATCGTACAAATCCCGTCCGAGTTTGGCATCCTCCGATGGAAAGGTGTTGGAACCGACCCGATGCTCGAGCTGACTTTAACAAAACAGCCAGTTTATAATATTTAGATTAAGCGATCGCGGTGGCATTGCTGTCGCTGAAAGCTTAAAAAAAGGCGATCGTTTGATGAAACAGGGTCGCCTCAGTTCGCGTATTGACCCGTAGATTTTATTGATGCGATCGAGGGACGAACGCTGACCAAACAATTACTCGATATTCTCTAATTTTTGGATTCTGTGAAATCCGGTGGTAGACTTTCTCAATTTCCGGGAACGGTGGGCATTGCTAGTTTCAATGGATCGGCACAATCTCTGCTCCACCGGCAATTTCCACCCTATGGCTAACTGTTTCTCTAGCATAGCTTCGACTTCAGCCTCGGTAGGCGCAAGGTCGATCCGCTTTCAAAAATCCACGCATTGGGAGAATAACCGCGATTCGTCTTTTCCGATTTGCGGATAGATGCACTAATTCATCTGGGACGTTTCGCATTGAAGGTAACAATCCAGTACGATTCTACTCAATACAACCTTCAACAATACTACGAGGCAAAGACGGATCGATCGCCGTCCCGCAAGCATCCACATTTCGCAGATCTGCCTCACTCAAATTGGTTCCCTTCAAATTCGCCCGCGTTAAATCCGCCCCACGCAAATCCGCTCCACTCAAATTGGCATCTCTGAGATCGGCTCGCGTTAAATCTACATGACGCAGATCGGCATAACACAGATTTACGCCCCAGAGATTCGCCCCCGTCAAATCCGCTCCGCGCAAATCCGCCCCCGTCAAATTCGCCCGCGTTAAATCGGCTCGCGTCAGATCGCAATCGCGCAAGTCCGTCTCGCTCAAATCCGCATCCGTTAAAATTGCCGTCCCTAAATCCGTCCCCCGCAACTCAGCACCCCGAAAGTTCGTCCCTTCCAAATACGCCTTACGCAGATTGGCATGGGTCAGATCCACCCCCTGCATATCGGCATGACTCAGATTCGCCCCGCTAAAATTGGCACTGCCGAGATCCGCCCCATTCAGATCCACCCCGCTGAGATTCACTTCCGGCAGCGACGCCTCGGGAACCAGCCAATACGCCCCACCCAACCTTAAATCGACCCCATCGGACATTTGAGTGCGCAGGTCGTACACCGCCTTGTGCAAAATTGCCCCACGCAAATCCGCCGCTCTCAGATTCGCCCCGCTGAGGTTGGCGCGGTACAAGTTGGCATATTCCAGCTTCGCTCCCATCAGATTGGCGTGTCGCAAATTGGCATTGCGCAGGTCTGCCTTTTTCAAATCGGCTCCGCTGAGATCCACGCCGCTGAGATTGACCCCCGGAAGGGAGACATTGGTAGTAATCCAATACGCGCCAATTTTTTTCGGATCGACCCCTTCGGAGAATCGGGTGCGCAGGTCGTAAATGGCACGTTGCAAAATTGCCCCGCTCAGGTCGGCTTGACTGAGATCCACGCCACTGAGATTGGCACCGCTGAGGTTGGCATTGCGCAAACTCGCCCCAATTAAATTCGCCTGTCGCAAGTTGGCGCCGCTGAGGTCGGTGTCGCTCAAATCCGCGCTGACCAGGTTGGCTCCCGTTAAATTCGCCCGGATCAGGGTGGCTTGTTTGAGTGTGGCTAAATTTAATCCCGTCCCGTTTAAATTTGCCCCATCCAGATTGGCGTCGCTCAGTTCGGCTTCGATCAGATCGGCATAACTGAGATTGGCTTCGCTCAAATCCGCACCGCTGAGATTGGCGCAGCGCAGGTTTGCCCCTTTGAGGTTGGCACCCCGGAGGTCGTCTCCGCTAAGATTGACGGGGACGAAATCCTGAGTCGCGAACGAATCGCTTTCTGGTGGTTGAATGCTCAAATTACCCCTGATCAACGATACGATGGCTTAAAATCGGAACAGCTACTCATTCGGCGCGAGGTTGAGTCGATTCTGGAGATGAATTTCACCTCTTGCTGCTATTTATAGCTTGCTTTTTTCTCAATCGGGGTTAGCAAATTTGCCGAATCAGACCGATGGCAGGATATGTTTGAATAGCATTTTGGCGATAAGCCGATCGTTTAGCAACTCCGCAGCGCCAGTGTTAGACCTTCAAGGAATCGGGCAACTGTATCGGGATTACGAGGTCATCGAACCGCAGGGTGACGTGCTGCAACGGATTTTCGGCAGCGAGGCGTCTCAACGGGAGAGTGTCGATCCGCTTGCGGACGATCGCATTCCCTACCAACGGCGCATTCCCCATCGCGACTTGCAACAGGAATTGCTCGAAAAGTTGGAGGCGTTCGGCTACCTGCTGATTTTAGGCAGGCGGGGGACGGGGAAAACCCGCGAGGCGACGGAGGTGGCGCAACAGTTCAATCAAGAGGGCTGGACGGTTTTACACTTGAAGGTGGGGGCGTGGTTGGACGTGCCGATCGCCGATCGCCTGGGCGAATTGGGCAAAAATCGCAAGCTGCTGTTCCTTCTCGACGATCTCAACGAGAAGATGTATTTCAGCCACTGTCACCAGCCGGAACCCAACAGCGCGCGATCGGCGTTGGAAACCCGCTACATCTCCCTGGTCGATCGCCTGATTCAAACGTTGGATGCGTGCGATCGCGTCTGTACTCCAGCGCAAGTTCTCGTCCTCGCGACGGCGTGCAATGAGGCGCAATCGGATATTCCCGGCGAACCGAGCGAGTGGGACAAGTTGCAGTGGGAGCGGTATCCCCATTGGTGGGGTCGCTTTGCGGTGTTTGAGTTACCCGAACCGGAGGAAACGGCGATCGCGGGGTTGCTCGAAGCGGTGGTGCCTCAAATTCGCCTTCCCCGACAGCCGGAGAATTACGACGAAATTGCCGGGATGGGGGACGGGACGTTTGCCAATGTGGTGGAAAATTTGGTCTACCTGCGCAATCGCTGTCTTCCCCTGACGGCGGAATATTACAACGAAACCTTGGGTTTGACTTGGCGGCGGCGCTATCGGGATGCGGTTCGCCGATCGCGCATGGCGCGCTATATTTACGATGCGATCGATATTTTGCGCCAGTTTGACTGTCCTTTGGAACGAGCGGCGATCGAACGGACGGCGATCGCGATTATGCCGGGAAACCTCTGGCAAAAGCTGTGGTCGCGCCTGACGAGCGGTTTGGTGCTGGAGGAGTTGAGTCGCGCCGAACGGCTGTTGCATCCTCGCAGCGGACAGATAGAAGCTAAGGGAACGCGGCTGTCGGTGCAGGAGTACGCGCCTCGGTTGATGCGAGTGTTGTTTAAATTGAGCGATCGCGGCTCGGTGGCGTCGATGGCGAGCGTGTTACTCAACTTTGGAATTTCGCTGTGGAATTTGAATGATTTGGATAAGGCGCTGGCGGCGTTCGATCGCGTGTTGGAGATGGAACCGAAGTCAGCGTTGGTCTGGTTCTTTCGAGGCAATGTTTTGTACGAGTTGGGTCGGTTTCAGGAGGCGATTTCGAGCTACGATAAAGAACTCGAACTCAAACCCGACGATTGGGCATCTCGCTACAATAGCGGCGTGGCATGGGAGCGGTTAGGGCGCTACGATAAGGCATTGGTTCGCTACGATCGCATTTTGGCAGAGTCTCCCGACATTCCGCGAGTGTGGCGCGCGCGAGGGGAGGCACTGCGGCAGTTGGGCGAGTTTCAACAGGCGGTTGAAAGTTACGATAAGGCGATCGAACTCGATGCAGACAATAGCGGTCTTTGGCGCGATCGCGGTTTGGCGCTGGCAGAGTTGGGCGACGATCGCGAGGCAATTTCGAGTTATGCCAAGGCGGTCGAACGAGATCCCGACGATGTTGAGGCTTGGTATGCTTGCGGTTTGGCTCTGGCGGCGTTAGGACAAAATCAAAACGCGATCGTCAGTTACGACAACGCGATCGCGGTTCAATCGGATTTCGCGCCAGCGTGGAATAAGCGCGGGTTAGCCTATTTCGACTTGCAAAATTATCCCGAAGCACTGGCGAGTTATCACCAGGCGATCGAGTTGGAGAAAAACAATGCCGAACTTTGGTACGATCGCGGTTTGGTGTTGTGTTATTTACACCGCTATCGCGAAGCCATTTCCAATTACGATCGCGCGATTTCCTTGCAAGAAGATTACCATCAAGCTTGGTACAATCGCGGTTTGGCGTTAGAGGAATTGGGACAGTTTCAAGGGTCGGTGGAAAGTTATAAAAAAGCGACCCAGTTCAATCCCGACTACGATCGCGCCTGGTCGAAGTTAGCCAGCAATCTGGCGCGATTGGGACGGTCGAAAGAGGCGATCGCGGCTTACGATAAAGTATTGGAATTTCGCCCTCAAGATGCCGAAGCTTGGTACCATCGGGGTCGGGCGTTACAGGCGATCGAGAATTACAAAGCGGCGATCGTCAGTTACGATAAGGCGATCGAGATTAACCCCGATTTGAAAGAAGTTCAGAAATATCGCGGCATGGCACTGTCTGCCATAATGGGATTGCCCTAACCTCAGAGCGTTCCGACAGACAGAATTAAAGATCGAGAGAATGCCAGGACCCGGACTCGAACCGGGGACACGCGGATTTTCAGTCCACTGCTCTACCGACTGAGCTATCCCGGCGAATTTTTTCAACGCTTTATTAATTTAGCAAACCCCTACGGACTTGGCAACCCCTCGGGCAAAATTTAGGAGCGCGATCGGTCAAAACCGCGCCCCGAGTGGATTAAATCGGTCGCAACCGGGTCAGTTTCAGGGAAAATGGTCCCCCTCCCGTCTCGCCAAAAGAGCGCACCCGAATGATATAGCGTCCCGAATCGGCGATGCGAGCGAACAGCAGGGAGTTGGTGCTGCCATCGGGACCGTCGTCGTTTTCCGCCACCGTGGAGCCATCTGCCGCAATCAGGGACACGATCGTATCGAAACTCTCGGAAATCAGGTCGATGGTGACCTGGTCGCCTTCTTCCAACTGCACCACGTAGTCTCGCGCGAATCCGCCTTGTCCGGTGGGAATATCTTCTGCGGACAGGACATCCGAAATTTCATTGCCTGCGGGGAGGGAAATTGGTTGGTAGACATCCCGTTCTTGCGCGCGCGCAGGGGAACTCAGAGCGATCGCGATCGCCGTGACCGGAGCGAACAGGGTCAAACGAGACTTGAACTTAATACTCATCAAACGCGCCAATCCTAAACTCAGACTGGGTTAACCATACACGAGATTTGCGG
>CAYQUF010000127.1:0-13486 GCA_964420595.1 uncultured bacterium | reverse complement strand
GATAAAACCCTGAAACTGTGGGAGTTAGCCACGGGCCGGGGGTTGGCAACGTTTCCAGGCGAGAGTCCTTTCACCTGCTGTGCGTTTGCGCCCGATGGGGTGACGGTGGTGGCTGGAGATAGGTCGGGGCGGGTGCATTTTTTCCGACTGGAAGGCATCGGTTAGGAGGCAGGGGGCTTCTGAGCTGGGGGAAATCAATGCGAACATTGAATCTCTTTTATCCGTCTTTGCGGTAGTAAATTTCAAGTTTGTATCGGTAAATAATGTCATTATTGTCAATGATTTAACGCTTCTGTTGCTCTGGAGCCAAGGTTGAATAACCTATCAAGCGCTATGCGTTTAATTTTATGCTTTAAGTTTTTGTTTAAATATTCTTTGAGTCTCTAATTTTATTCGTAATATCCAACTTTAACATGACCCGAGCAGAGAGGGGGTGCGTTCTGGCAATTTACAGGGGTCGGTGCAGTCCAACGATTGAGCGATGTCGGAACACGCTCTACCATTTTATTCATTATATCACGAGCCGGATTCTATCCCTCTTCTGTCACTTTCCGTAACCTAGACGCTGCAAGGCTTATGAGCACTAGCTTCTTGAATTGGACTAACCCGAAAGATTTCATATTAGAAAACAAGAGCACGATCGCGCAATTAGAAAAGGTTTCAGAAAATCCAATTGATTATTCGCCTCGCAGACTGACAGAAGAGGGATAGTTGCCAGAGTTATCAAACGACTGATGGCTCGGCCCGAGTGACAAATATCGACCGGGTTTGTAGTCAACGCTTTAGCGTTGTTCCCCCAGCCAATTGGAAGAGTTTGGATACCCAACCCCTACATTTCTCCCTATCCTCCTCACCAGAAGACCGCTATCCATACTGGCGACATCGTTTCAAATAAATCTGTGCCACCTTATCTCTAGGATTTTGCTCCAAACACGATTGAAATCCCTCCGCTGCCTCGGCAAAACAGTTGCGATAATAGAACATTAACGCCTGCTCGAAGGTCGCTGAAGTTGCTAATTTCGCAGCTTTCAACTCCGGGTCGTCCCCGTCAAAAATTTCAAAGACCGCCACGGGTTCCGACTTTCCCTTCACCTTCAACCGTTCCACAATCCGAAAACTGTATTCGGCGGGATTGTGCAGTCGCGCGAAGGTTTGGTGCGAAATTAACATCGAGACTTCGTACAGCTTTGTCAACCCCTCCAACCGCGAGGCTAAATTGACTGCATCGCTAATTACGGTACTGTCCATGCGCGAATGTCCGCCGACCGTTCCTAACATCAGCGACCCGGTATTAATCCCAATCCCGATTTGGACTTGCTCGTAACCGACACTGGCGCGATGTCCGTTGTATTCGGCGAGACTGCGCAACATGGCAATTCCAGCTTGCACTGCGTCGTCGGCGTCGCCGCCAAAGAGTGCCATAATGCCATCGCCGATGTATTTGTCCACGAATCCTTTGTGCTGGATAATTGCGGGTTCCATGCGACTGAGGTAGGAATTGATAAATCGAAAGTTCTCCTCCGGACTCATTTTTTCCGACAGGGTGGTGAAGGCGCGAATGTCGGCGAATAGGACGGACATCTCTTTTTGAACTTGATCGCCGAGTTTGACGTCGAGGATGCTTTCTTTATCGAGAAACTGAAGGAATTGTCGGGGAACGAAGCGCTCGTAAGCCGTTTTGAGTCGTGCGGTTTCGGTGTAAAATCGGGCGTTTTGAATCGAAATTGCCGCTTGCGCCGAGAGTAGGTGCAACACTTCCAATCGATCCGGCGTAAATGCTCCCGTGGTTAGGTTATTTTCTAGGTAGACAATGCCGCTAAGCTTGCCGCGATCGATGAGTGGCGCGCAGAGAATGGATTGGGGTTCGTTGTGGATGATGTAGGGATCTTTGGTGAATTTACCTTCCCGCGTGGCGTCGTTGAGAACGACACTTTCTTTGGTACGTGCCACGTAGTTAATGATGGCGAGGGGAACAATTGGAGTATTGCCGTTTTTGGTACTGTCAATGGGCAGCGATCGCAAGACTTCAACCCGATCGCTTTCGACGCTGCCTTTGGCTTCAACCAACAGTTTGCCTTCTTGTTCGAGAATCAAATAACCAAATTGCGCTCCGGCGTTTTCAATCAAAATTTTCATTAATTTTGCCAACAGGCGATCCAATACGATTTCGCCAAAAATGGCTTGAGATGCTTTGGTTACGGTGGCTAAATCTAACGCGCCAGAACTGCTACTCGTCGAAATCACCGTTCGTCCTTTAACTGCATCGCGATCGCCTTTGGTGGTATGTCGAGCGAGCAATTGGGGATAGCTTTGTTCTAATTCTTCGACTTTGCGTTTGGCTCCCCATAACTGATAGTTGTAGCGAGCGTTGGTGAGATACAAGCGGGCGAATTCAGTTTTACCGCGATCGCGCCAAAATTTTGCCGCCAATTCGTTGGCGAGGGCTTCATCTTGTAAAAACTCATTGTTTCTTGCTCCTTCGATGGCGCGATCGTAGAGATCCATGGACTCTAAGGCGCGATCGGTAATTCTCGCCATTTCTGCGGCAACTAAAAGATATTTATGCTCGAAATTTTCCGGACAATTTTCCGACCAAATTTTCATTTGTGCTTGGTTGGCTTCCAAGCGCCGCCAATAGGTTTGTTGCTGTTGTTCGCCAACGTGCGGATAGCGATCGCACAGGCACAGGGAATAATAAAAGTGATGTTCGGTACGCTGAAAGTGACCTAAAATATAGGCGATGGAGCGATCGGCTTCTTGGGCGCACTCCAGGGCTAACTCGGTTTCGTTGTAGAGGTATAAAACTTGAGTTTTGAGGATTAAATAGCGGCAAATCGTAGTAAAACTTTGGCGATCGCGACAGCGTTCTAAAAATGCCGTATCGTCGATGCGATCGTTGTTAAATGTTAACTTGTCGTCCGTCCGTCCGGTTAAATTCCACATCGCTAACTCGCATCCGGTGAGCGCGTCATTGGCAATTTGGTTGTGAGTTTTTTGAATAAATTTCACCCAGTTAGGCACTCGTTCGAGAATGCGATTGAGATTTTTGCCCTGGTTGTAAAGATTGAGCAGTGTTTGAATCAGCGTGTATCCGGCAAACTGTAACTCGCCCGATTCTAATCCCGCACGATAGCCGTCTTCGCTAATTGGATCGTTGGTTTTGAGGTGATTGAGCCAGTGATTGAGCGTGTAGCAAAATACAAATCGGGCTTTACATTTTTCCGCCAGAATGTTGAAGCGATCGCTCAAATCTAACGCCAACTTGCCAAACTCGTAGCCGCCGCGATAGTCGCCTAAAATCGATCCCAAAATAATACCGTAAGACGAATAGCCGTATGCCGATTCTGGCGTGTGTCCGTATTCGAGGGAAATATTGACAATCTTTAAGATCGTGAACAAGAACGTATCTTGATTGGAAATATACACCGGCGACGCCATATTCATTAACACGCGAATCGCCATTTGCTTGTCTTTTGCCGTCATTTCCGGCTGCTCGATCAGCGAGGCGATCGATCGTCCCTGCAATTGCTGCTCGGCGTAGTGCAATTCTTGGGTCAGCGTCTCTTTTAACAGGTTTTCGGGCAATGCAATTCCCAATAAATCGAGGGCGCTTTTTCCAGCCTCCGCCACCAGCGCGTAGCGGGAGGTCATGGTATATTGCACGATCAACATATTGTACAATTCTGCCCGTTCCAGCGGCGATCGCGCCCATTTGAGGGTTTTGCGAATCAAGGCTTCCGAACGTTCTAAATTGCCATTTAAATATTCAATTTCTGCCTGTTCTTTGTGCAGGTTAAACGTTAAATCGTAACACGAGCCTAAATTCGGATCGGCTAACACGTCCAATCCCATTTGGAAATACTGACTCGCCGGACGATAGGCATTGGCTTGTTTGGCTTTGCGTCCCGCCTCCAAATTCAATCGCGCCAAGTCAATCGTTTCCGAGTCATGCTCGAACAAATTGCGGGCAATATTGAGGTGATCCACCACCTCGAAAATTTTATCGGTCTGCTGCGGAATCGGATTGAGCAGGCGCAACATCCGACCGATTTTGAGGTGAACCTGCTGTTGCTGCGCCTCGTCCATCAAGGCATAGGCTGCTTGTCGGACGCGATCGTGGGGAAATTTGTAGTGCAGGATAAATAATTGCGAGTCGGCGAGTTCGTATTCGGTAGTCTCGAAATTCGACAGGGGGAGGACGAGACCCTCTTGAACGGCACAAAATAAGTTGCTGAAGGTGTCGGAGACGGACTTTTCTAAAATCACCGACAGGGTTTGCAAGTCGAAGCGATCGCCCAGACACGCCGCCAGGGACAGCACCTGCTGGGTCGATTCGGGCAATTTCTTCAACTTGGCAATGGTCAGCTCCACCACGTTATCGGTGATATCAAGGGCTTCAATTTGCGCCGTATCCCAATGCCATCCCGGCATATCTCCCGAATCGGGGGAGTGAAATGTCAATAACTGTTCTTCGTAGAGGGTTTTGAGAAATTCGTTGGCAAAAAAGGGGTTTCCCTGAGTTTTGCGCACCACCAACTCGGCTAGGGGTCGCACCCGCTGGCGATCGCTGTGGAGGGTGTCGGCGATCAGTTGGGTGACGCAATCGAGATCGAGGGGGGCGAGTTCTAAATGTTCCAGGGTCACCCCTTCATGATGCAAGTTGTCCAGCGTCATCATCAGCGGATGATCCGGCGACACTTCGTTATCCCGATACTCGCCGATGACAAACAGGTAACCCATCTGCATGTCGGTTAAAATGCCTTCGAGCAGGTTCAAGGTTGCCGAATCCGCCCATTGCAAGTCATCGAGAAAAATCACCAGGGGATGGGTCGGCTGGCAGAAAATGCGAATCACTTCGCGCAGCAGGCGATTGAGGCGATTTTGGGCTTCGGCGGGGGCGAGTTTGGAGACGGGAGGCTGTTTGCCCGCAATCAGTTCGATTTCGGGAATGGCGGCGACCAGAGCTTGGCCCTCATTGCCCAAGGCGGCGATCAGTTGTTCCCGCCACGTCGCCAGTTGGGTTTCGCTTTCGGTCAGCAGTTGCTGCACGCCACCGCGCAGGGCAGAGAGCATGGCAGAATAGGGGATATTGCGCTGGAATTGGTCGAATTTGCCGGAGATGAAATAGCCCCGCTGGCTGGTGATGGGTTTGTAGATTTCTTTGATCAGGGCGGATTTGCCGATTCCCGAGTAGCCGGAGACGAGCATGAGTTCGCTTTGACCGCGACTGACGCGATCGAAGGCTTGCAGGAGGCTGTCGATTTCTCGTTCGCGACCGTAGAGTTTTTGCGGAATTTGGAATTTATCGGAAATATCGTGACGACCGAGGGGAAAGGCTTCGATGGTTCCGGTGGTTTGCAGTTGGGTGAGGCAGTATTCTAAATCGGCTTTTAGACCGTAGGCACTTTGATAGCGATCTTCTGCGGTTTTCGCCAGCAGTTTTAACACGATATTGGCAATCGCTTCGGGCACCCGCGAGTCGATCTGGCTGGGGGACACGGGTTGTTTGGCAATGTGACAGTGAACCAATTCCATGGCATCGGTACTGTCGAAGGGGGGGCGATCGAGCAAGAGTTCGTAAAAGGTTGCCCCAAGGGAATAGAAGTCGGTGCGGTAGTCGAGGGAACGGTTCATCCGACCGGTTTGTTCGGGGGAAAGATAGGGAAGGGTGCCTTCGAGGGTATCGGGATTTTGCAGGGTGGGATTTTCTCGCGATAGCACCGTGGCAATGCCGAAATCGATAATTTTGACCTGTCCGGTGTCGGGATCGAACAGGATATTCGACGGGTTGATATCTTTATGAATCACGTTGGCGGCGTGAATCTCGCCGAGGATTTTAGTGACTCGCACGGCGATGGTGAGAAATTCGGATAAAGAAAATTTCTTTTCTTGCAGCCAACTTTTGAGGGAGCGACCGTTAAAGTCTTCGAGTAGGGCGACGAGGCTGTTTTGGGCTTTTTGTAAGTCGTAGGCTTTGATCGCGCCTTCGATGTTGAGGTTGCGGGTAATTTCGTATTCTTGCTTGTAGCGGGCGATGCCTTCGTGGGTGGGATAATCTTCTTTGAGTATTTTACAAATGAACGTGCGATCGTCCTCCTCTCGACGAACTCGATACACGATCGAATTGGTACTTTCGTGTACGAGCGCGAGAATCTGATAACCGGGAAGGGCGATCGTCATTGGTGAAGGCTCCTGATTGGGGTGCTGCCGAATGAATGAACCGAGTCAAGTGAAGAGAGCACGCGAGGCGTACGCGACACGATAGATCTAAGATCGGTATCCAGATCGAGAGACTGCTGGCAAGGATAGTTTGACGCTTATTTCAGAGCACCCTGGGGATTGACCGGACAAATGTTACAAACTCTAACGGCGATTGGGCAGTGGAGGGGTAGACTTCTATAATATCCGATCTATTTTTGTGCCAATTTATCCAAACGCTCGCGGACGCTCAGCTTCACTAACGAGCGTAGCAAAAACACCAGGCTGAAGGCGGACAGGCAAAATGCCGCGATCGCCCAATTTGGCTGACTCGCGGCGATCGAAACTATTCCGGCGAGCACGGAAAACCCGCACGCGCAGGTGTAGATTAAGCTTTTGAGTGCCAGATCGATTCGTCGTAAGGCGCGATCGCTTTCGATCGATCGCACGCGCACTTGCAATTCGCCCCGTTCGAGCCGTTCTTCGAGACGCTGGACTGAGACTTGGAGCGGACTGGGCGCGCGCAGGCGATATCGGATAAAATCTCGGGTTTGGCGGGCGAGTTCCCCAATGGCACCGGCTCCCCCCCGCGAAACGGTGATGCTTTTGACGAAGGGTTGGGCGGCGGCGATTAAATTGTACTGCGGGTCGAGGGAGCGGGCAATGCCGTCGAGGGTGGTCAGGGCTTTGAGGATGTAGGTCATTTGAGCGGGGAGGCGAAACGGTTGCTGCTCGAACATGACGTAGAGTTCTTCTTTGATCTCTGCGAAGGCTTGCACGTCTACGGGGCGATCGCGAAATTTATCGAGCAGAAACTGAATCAGACGCCGCACTGGGGTCATGTCGGACATGGGTTCGATCAATCCCATGGCGGTTAGGGTTTCAACCACGGTGTCGGTGTCTTTTTTGAGGATGGCAAAAAAGGTTTGAATCATCTGGTCGCGGTTGAGGGAATTCACTTCGGACATCATGCCGAAGTCGTAGAAAATCAACCGTCCGTCCTGGGTGACTGCCATGTTGCCGGGGTGGGGATCGGCTTGGAAAAAGCCATCGATCAGCAGTTGTTTGAGATAGGAGCAAATGCCGATCTGATTGATTTCTCGGGTATCGATGCCGAAGGCTTCTAGGGTTTGGCGATCGTCGATTTTAATTCCCGGCAAATATTCCATGGTCATGACTTTGGCGGTGGTATATCGCCAGTACACTTTCGGCACGATGAGGCGGGGATTGTCTTGAAAGTTTTTGCGGAAGCGATCGGCGTGTTTGGCTTCTTGTAAGTAGTCGATTTCTTGATAAATTAAGGTGCGAAATTCGTTGTAAATGGCTTCTAGGTTGTACTTGCGCGTCCAGCGAAACAAGCGCTCGCTCCACTGGACCAATTGATAGAGGACTTGGAAGTCGAGATTGAATAATTTTTCCAATCCCGGACGCTGGACTTTCACGACCACTTCTTCGCCAGTGTGCAATCGGGCTTTGTGGACTTGTCCGAGGCTGGCGGCGGCGATGGGAAAGCGATCGAAATCGCGATAGAGCGAGTGCAGCGATCCTTGTAATTCCGACTGAATTAGGGCGATCGCTTCGTCGGAACTAAATTCGGGGACGCGATCTTGCAATTGTCCCAACGCTTGCACGTATTCGAGGGGGAGCAGGTCGGCGCGCGTCGAGAGGGCTTGTCCGATTTTAATGAAGGTCGGTCCGAGATCCAGTAGCGTTTGAACCAACCATCGGGCGCGTTGGGTGCGTTGCTCGGGCGCAGTGCGATCGAACAGTCGATCCCACCATAAAAACAAGGCAAACTGGACGGCGGCTGCGAAGATGTCTCGGCGACGGGCGAACAGGGAATATTTACTTCGTTGCCATCGCAGGGGTTTGGGCGCAGCCTTCACGAGCATATCATGGTGACAATTATACGAGCGGACGGGGCGCATTCACCGCGATGGGTCTGCGCCGCGAGCAGATCGACGGACGAATCTGGCGATCTGACCGTTATCGATTCTATCAGTCCAGTTGGAAAGCGAGCTTAAGCGTGGAGCGGATCTAAGATCTGAGGGAAGCGGCAGGTGAAGCAAACTTTGCTGGACTCGCTCCCTTGGATGGGCTGACTGGACAGGTCGAGGGTACCGTGCAACAGTTGCGTCCAGCTTTTGACCAGTGCCAGTCCCAACCCACTTCCGTCCGCGATTTGTTTGGTGATGCCCTCACCTCGCTCGAACGGCTCGAAAATGCGATCGCGATCGCCTTCGCTAATCCCATAGCCGATATCGGTAACGCTAATTACGGCTAGATTTCCCCGTTCGGATTTTTGCGATCGAGCTTGCAATACCACAGTAGTTTCGGTGTCGGCATACTTACAAGCGTTGTCGAGCAATTCTCGCACGATTCGTTCGAGACTGACGCGATCGGTTTGGGCTTGTAGCGATCGTCGAGGTAAATCCAGCTCGAGGGTTAGATCTTTTTTCGTCCACTCTTCGTCGAGGTCGGAACAGATCGTAGAAATCAAATTGTTGACGTTGATTTTCTCGACGTTCACCTCGGTTTGTTTCGACTTGAGTTTTTGGAATGTTAATAAGTCGTTAATCAGGTCAATCTCTGCCTCACACGTTTGTGCGAGTATATTGAAATACCGCTGGTAACGATCGGCACTCAGTTCGGGTTGGCGTAAATTGCAAATTGCCATCCGCATCACTGTCAGAGGCGTCTTGACCTTATCGTCTAGATGGGCGATTAAGCTATCTTTCTCCTGGTTGACTTGTCGCAACTGGTCGAGCTGGCGGCGGGTTTGTTCGTAGAGCTTCGCCTGCACGTCCATGCTGCTTTGCAGTTGCGCGGTACGCTTTTCGACCAAGTTGTGAACTTGTTGCAGGGTTTGAGTTTGAATCAACGCCGTACTCAAGAGAGTGCCGATGGTTTGCATCCATTGCACTTCCTCGGCGAGCCACTGGCGGGGTCGAGCGTGCTGCACGATGATGACTCCCAGCACCGTTCCCGTCGCTCCCGTGAGGGGAATTGAGAGCCACGCGGGAAAGGCGTCGGGTTGAAAGATGGCAGTAACGTCCGTAGAGGGGGCGGGAAGCGAGGAATCGGCGAGATTGGCGATCGCGAGGGTTTGTGAGGGGTCGCTTAACATGGTGGCAAACCAAGCGCAATTGGACGCCCAAAAGTTCGCATTCGACTGGCTAGCGCCAGAGGTCGCCGACCACTGACAGGCGAGGGTGGCTTTCACGGAGGAAGGGTATTGGAAGATCGAGGTCGGATCGTCTTGCCATTGCGGTTTGGTGTATTTGAGTCGTATCGCTAGGGCGCGATCGGCACTCAGGGTTTGGGCGATGGTTTCGACGGCGCGATCGAGAATCGGGTCGAGTTCCCGGGCTTGGTGAATGGTATTGGTAATCTGGGCGATCGCGGCTTGCTGTTGGGTCATCATGTCCAGTTTTTGCCGTTGTCGGTTCCGATCGCGCGCTTGGTAGAGTTGGTTGATGGCGATGGCGACGGGTTCGGTAATGTGATTGAGCAGGTGCAATTGCGCGTTCGTCCACGTGTAGGGTTGCGATCGCATCAGCAAGATCGCGCCATTGCTCTGTCTGAGGGCGTGGGTGGCGATTCCCAACACCGCTAGAGCCGGTGTCGTATCGCTCTGTCGCTCCCAACTGAATTCGCCGCCCGCCTTGCCGAGATCGGTAATATTAAGAAGACCGTCACTCGCGACCAGCCGTTCGACACACCATTGGCTCAGGACAATGGTACTTTCCTGGCTTGGATGGATATTGCCGTATAGGTTGCGATCGCTTTGGGCTGACTCTAGATCGGTAACAATCAGGGCGCGATCGACTTGGAACTGTTGGGCGATCGCCGTGGCAATTTGTGAGAGTGCCTGTTCGGGATCGTCGCGATCGAGCGCAATTCGATGAATCTGTCTGTCGAGAGGGGTGGAATGGACAGAGGGTTGCATGAGATCGAACAGCGACTCCTGTGGGCGAATAGAGTGCATCGATTGGGAGGATGGCGCGGTAGAAAATTTAGCCATGATGGAGTGAGACTAATCTTGCTCGAAGATAACAACAAACTCGATGCATGACGAGGGATCTGAGGAAGGAAAGAATCAGCCCGATCGCGGGTTCGAGCGACGCGCTAAGACTTGAATTTTCTCACGGGCGATCGCCAGACCGCTTGCCATCGAATCGCAATCGATCCGTCCGGACTCGGCTCGTCTGTGCGGCTGAATTCGCCGCGACGAACGTTATTGGCTGCCAATCGGTCGTACACGGTCAATCCCTCCGGTCGCGCAATCGTCGAAGCGATCTCGCTAGCGTCGAGACTCGCTCAATCGAGTAAGTTAGGAATCGCTGAGTCTAGGGTAGCTTGCACTGCCATCAATAGCATCCGTGATTTCTCTACGTTTTTCGAGATGGTCGCTCTACCCCCGTCAGTCGATGCGTTGTTAACGTTCCCGATGGCTGCACGATGGCTCGTAAAATTTACATTTATTTGCAAATCGTAACGGTTTAGGGGGAAAACCTCGGGGCGATCGCGGATCGATCCGGTGGCAAAACCGCTCCCGACGTTGATAGAAATTTTTCGCAAACTGCTTCGCATTTGTGAGAGGATGAAAAGTTGGAAATTCCGTCAATTCCCCGCGAGCAAGAAATCGTGAAGTTATACGTCTATCACACGCCCGAACTGGTTCCGAGCGATGCAGGCTGCGATTGCGCGATCGCCATTGACGTGCTGCGAGCCACCACCACCATGGCAACGGCTTTGGCGAATGGTGCCGATTCCGTGCAAGCCTTTAGCGATATTGACGACCTCATGCGTACCAGCGAAGCCTGGTCGCCCAAACGCCGCATCCGAGCGGGAGAACGGGGCGGATCGATGGTGGAAGGCTGCGATTTAGGGAATTCCCCCCTTGACTATACGCGCGATCGGGTTAAAAATTGTCGCGTATTTATGACGACCACCAACGGCACTCGCGCCCTCAAACGGATACAAGATGCGCCCGTCGTCCTCGCCGCCGCGTTGGTCAATCGCAAGACGGCCGCCGACTACCTGCTGCGCCAGCGTCCCGAAACCTCGTGGCTCGTGGGATCGGGATGGGAAGGCAGCTTTTCCCTCGAAGATACTGTTTGCGCCGGCGCGATCGTTCAAACCCTGCTCGATGCCAACGGAACTGCACTCTCCGATTTGGCAGGTAATGACGAAACCATCGCAGCCGTCGCATTGTACCGACAATGGCGCGATCGCCTGGTAGATTTAATGCACTGTGCCAGCCACGGTCAGCGACTGTTGCGCCTGGACGGATACGACGACCTCAAATATTGCGCCCAGACCGATATTCTCGACGTGTTGCCCATGCAGACCGAGCCGGGAGTCCTCGCAGCATCTCAAACGTAGGTCGGGATTGGCATCAGCGCGATCGCCCCAGGACTTGCCCGTGTTACTCTAATCGGGAAGCGCACCTTGGCACGAGGTTATGGAAACCGCAGATTGGATGGATTGGATCGCCGTCGGATTGGCTGTCTCGATTTTTCTCGGGGCAATGCTAATGATGTTCACCCGGATTTGGACGAGCCGCCTAAAATAGAGGATTGACGGGGAAGATGCGATCGCCCCGCTCAAACCAACGCGATCGCGCCAAGTTGCCAAATTCAGCGATAACTCGCGATCGCGTTTCAATCGAGTTCCTCGACCCGCAGGAGCAATCCCCGTGGACATGTCCCTCCAGCAGCTCTGGAACCAGGTACTCAAACGCCTGCAACTCCAACTGAGCCAACCCACCTTTGAAACTTGGATCGAGACGGCCACCGCAGAACGCCTCGAAAACGACTGTCTCGTCATTCGCGCCCCCAATCCCTTCTCGCGCAATTGGATTCAGAAATATTACGTCAAAACCATCGCCGATGCCGTCAACGAAATTTTAGGTCATCCGGTGGAAATTCAGCTCGTCGATGCTAAGGGAGACGCCACCAATCACAGCAGTACAGAAACAATTTGGGCAAACCACGAGGAACCCAACGTCCCCGATAAGAACCATTCCCACCGTCCCAAACCCCTCGAACTCAATCCAAAATACGTCTTTTCGCGTTTCGTGGTTGGCTCGAACAATCGCATGGCGCACGCGGCGTCTCTAGCAGTCGCAGAATATCCGGGACGGGAATTCAACCCCTTATTTTTATGCGGCGGCGTTGGATTGGGCAAAACCCATTTAATGCAGGCGATCGGTCACTATCGCGCTCAAATCGATCCCGACGCTCGCATTTTTTACGTTTCCACCGAACAGTTTACCAACGATTTAATTGCAGCCATTCGCCGCGACAGCATGCAAAGTTTTCGCGAACACTATCGAGCTGCCGATATTTTGTTGGTCGATGACATCCAATTTATTGAGGGAAAAGAATACACCCAAGAAGAATTTTTTCACACGTTCAATACCTTGCACGAAGTCGGCAAACAAGTCGTCCTCGCCTCCGATCGCCCACCCGATCGCATTCCGCAACTGCAAGAACGGTTGTGTTCGCGCTTTTCCATGGGCTTAATTGCCGATATTCAAGCCCCAGATTTAGAGACGCGGATTGCAATTTTACAGAAAAAATCGGAATACGAAAATATGCGATTGCCGCGCGAAGCACTCGAATATATTGCCCAGCGTTACACATCCAACATTCGCGAATTGGAAGGGGCATTAATTCGCGCCGTAGCGTATATTTCGATTTCGGGGTTGCCGATGTCAGTAGAAAATATTGCCCCAGTGTTAAATCCACCAATGGAAAAAGTCGAAGCTTCGCCGGATGTGGTATTAAAAGCAGTTTCGGAAACGTTAAACGTAGCGGTCGAAGATTTAAAAGGCAATTCTCGTCGCCGAGAAATTAGTTTGGCACGACAAATTGGGATGTATTTAATGCGCCAGCATACAGATTTAAGCTTACCTAAAATTGGCGAGGCATTTGGCGGCAAAGATCATACCACAGTATTGTATAGTTTCGATAAAATTTCGCAGTTGAAACAAGACGATCCGAATCTCAGTCAAACCTTAGATCGATTGAGCGATCGCATCAACTTTTCCAGTCGGTCTTAAGCGGAAAATTGCCCATCCACATCATTTTCGAGCCGTAGGGTGGGCATTTCCGATCCTAGAAATGATGACACCGATCCATTGAAACTTATAATGCCCACCTTCCTCTAAAATGAGAAAAAATGCCGTAGGGGAGGGACATTTCCGATCCGAGAAATGATTGTACCGATATATTGAAACTCGTAATGCCCACCTTTCCCAACGCGATCGCCAGACCTTAAC
>CAYQUF010000126.1:0-13491 GCA_964420595.1 uncultured bacterium | reverse complement strand
AATTAGGGCGAACGCAATCATGGACGATCGCATCAAAAAACAAAAAGAACTCGAACGCCGCGAACGGGAGTTAGAAAAGCGAGAGCAAGCGCTGCGATTGCGAGAAATGGAACGAGAACTCTACGATCGCGATCCGCCCATGTATCAAACGGTGCCGTATCAAAAACCCGAAGGTAAATTAAAACGTTGGTATAAAAAAGCAGTTAAAATCGCTAAATTTATCGGTATTGTCATTGTTGGAATTGTTGCCGTCCATTTAGGTGCGTGGCTGGCTGGCGTCCTGATTGTGGGCGGACTGGCTTGGCTGTCTTATAAAGTTTTATTCGACTCTGACGACTAATCCCAATTCACGAAATTTAAGCTCATGACGACGACGATTAAAACCAGTCCGTTTCTTCAGGATCTCGATCGCGTGTCTCGGGTGCGTTCCGAGTTAGCCGATCGCTTAGATAATATCGCCAATCTAATCGAACATTCGGAACAAGAAAGCGATCGCTATTCCGGACGGTTGGAACTCGAATCAGAAATCGAGTCGGTGCGCCAAGCCACTCGAAATTTGCGAACCGGGGTGTTTCGGCTGTTAGTTCTCGGGGATATGAAACGGGGCAAAAGTACGTTTCTCAATGCCTTAATTGGCGAGAAATTATTGCCCAGCGACGTAAATCCCTGTACGGCGTTGCTGACGGTATTGCGCTACGGATCGCACAAGCAAGTGACGCTTCACTACAAGGACGACCGACCGCCGCAGCGCATCGATATCGAAACCTTTAAACGGGAATACACCCTCGACCCCGACGAAGCCAAACAACTGGAAGCTGAAGGAAAAATTGCGTTTCCCGACATTAGCTATGCCGAGATCGAGTATCCGCTGCCGTTATTGGAAAAAGGGATTGAAATTGTAGACAGTCCGGGATTAAACGATACCGAACTGCGTAACGAACTGTCACTAAATTATATCAATACCTGCCAGGCAGTTTTATTTGTATTTCGTGCCGTCCAACCCTGTACGTTAGAAGAACGGCGGTATTTAGACAATTACATTAAAGATCGCGGTTTAACGACTTTCTTTTTAATTAATGCTTGGGACGAAATTCGCGAGAGCGCGATCGACCCCAACGATCCGGAAGAAGTGGCAGAAGCCGAAGACCGATTGCGGCAAGTGTTTCGGACGAATTTAGCCGATTATACCCGAGTTGAAGGACGCGATCGCTATGACGAACGGGTGTTTGAAATTTCGGCGCTAGATGCCTTGCGGCGGCAAATGCAAGCTCCGAATGCGGCGTTAGAGGGAACGGGATTGCCCGAATTTATGGCAGCTTTGGATCGGTTTTTAAGTCGCGATCGCGCCATTTCCGAATTGCGCCAAGCCACCGTTCTTTCGCAACAAACGTACCGTCGCGTTCGAGAAGCGATCGCCCGCCGGATGCCGCTGTTGGGACAGGATATCGAAGAGTTGAAACGGCGAATTGAGTCGGTAGAACCGCAGTTTGAAGAATTAGCAAATATTCGCGATCGCTTTGCCGAAGAAATTGCCGCCGAGCGCGATCGGCAAGCCAGCGAAATTGCTGCCTCCTATCGCAACTATATCTTAAATTTAGGCGATACGTTTGAAACCGATTTCGTTCGCTATCAACCAGAACTCGGATTTATCGATGCTTGGCAAGCCGGGAAGCGGGAGAAGTTTCAAGCCGAATTCAAACGCGCTTTCGAGCGGTATATCAACGAAAAATTAGCCGAATGGGAACGCCACGCCCAAAACGACCTTGGCGATGCCTTTGTTCGCCTGGCTCGGCGCGCCGCAGACCACGGCAATCGCTATGTGGAAGTGACCGACACCATGAGCGATAAATTAGCCGGACACAGCCTATCTTTTCACGCCGATATCAATACCGAACAGCCCTCCCCTGGATGGGCGAGTTGGGCAATTGGGTTCGTTTCTTTGGCTTCGGGTAATATTGGCGGCGTGGCACTAGCGGGAGCCGGATTCGACTGGCAAAATGTCTTGGTTAACTGGTTTGCCGTGCTGGGAATTGGCAGCTTTTTAGTATTAATCAGTGCCGGATGGCTGGCGTCAATTGGCTTATTTGGTATTCCTTTGTTAGGGTTGGGCGTGAGTGCGTGGCAAGTGGAACGCGCGCGCAAGGAATTAATGCGAGTCACGCGCAAAGAGTTCGTCAAATCGCTGCCGCAACTGGCACAACAGCACAGTCCGATTATCAAAGATGCGGTAAAAAGCTGTTTCGATGCCTACGAGCGAGAAGTGACCCGACGCATCGATTGCGATATTCAATCTCGCCGCGCCGAACTCGATAACTTGGTGGCGCAAAAGGAATCGCGCCAAATCGATCGCGATCGCGAATTCAACCGATTGCAAACTCTGGAAGGGCAGGTATTAGCGGAGAAACAGAAAATCGAGTCTTTGTACGAAGCCTCGCAGTTTGTTTCGGCGTGAGATGCTATTATCAAAGCATATCGATTGACTGTGAAATCAGGGGCGATCGTGACCGAAACGCGATCGCCGATGCGAATCAGCCGTTAGCGCCTGCCATGAATCAAACTGCCGAAACCGATCGCTTTCTCGACAATTTAGAACGCTTTGCCCAATCTCGCTTACAGGTAGCCAGGGATTTAGAACAGATTGCCCAGACGCTGGAGCAATCCGAAACCGAGTCCGAACGCCAATCGGGAAAACTCGGCTTCAATCGCGAAATTGAGGATTTAACCCAAGCCAGCCAAAACTTAAAACACGGCGTGTTTCGCTTGTTGGTTCTCGGCGACATGAAGCGAGGTAAAAGTACGTTTTTGAATGCATTGATTGGCGAAAAGCTGCTTCCCAGCGATGTCAATCCTTGCACGGCATTGCTGACGGTGTTGCGCTACGGGGACGAGAAGAAAGTGACCCTGTACTACAACGACGATACGCCCCCCGAAACCATCGATTTTAAAACGTTTAAGCGCAACTACACCATCGATCCGGCAGAGGCAAAACAGTTAGAAAAAGAGAAGAAACAGGCATTTCCCAATATTGACTATGCGGTAGTGGAATATCCGCTGCCGCTGTTGGAAAAAGGGGTGGAAATTGTCGATAGTCCGGGGTTGAACGATACGGAAGCGCGCAACGATTTGTCCCTCGGCTACGTGAACAATTGCCACGCGATTTTATTCGTGTTGAGAGCAACGCAACCGTGTACCCTTGCCGAACGGCGCTATTTAGAAAACTATATTAAAGATCGGGGATTGACGGTTTTCTTTTTAATTAATGCCTGGGACCAAATTCGCGACAGTTTAATCGATCCGGATGACGAGGAAGAAGTGGAAGAAGCCGAAGATAAATTGCATCGGGTTTTCCACGCCAATTTAGAGGATTATACCCGGATTGACGATCGCGATGCTTACGACGATCGCGTGTTTGCGGTTTCGTCTATTGACGCGCTGCGGCGACGGGTAAAAAATAAGTCTGCATCGCTAGAAGGAACAGGATTTCCGCCATTTATCGACGCGCTGGATAACTTTTTAACCCGCGAGCGAGGGGTTGCGAAATTGCGACAGGTGAGAACTCTGGCGCAGCAGGCGAACAAGCATGTTGGCGAGTCGGTGGAGCGGCGGATTCCGTTAATTGAAGAAAACGTCAACGATCTCAAACAGCGAATTGCGTCGGTGGAACCGGAGTTTCAAAAGCTCAAAGACATTCGCGATCGCTTTCAGGCAAAAATTCACACCGTGCGCGATCGCAAAGCCACGACCATCGCCGATTCGTTCCGTTCCTACGTACTGAAATTGGGCGATACGTTCGAGACAGATTTCGTTCGCTATCAGCCAGATTTGAGATTTATTGAATTCCTAGTTCCGGGGAAAAAAGAAGAATTCGAGCGGGGATTGCAACAAGCCTTCGAGCAGTACGTCACCGATAAATTAGCCGAGTGGACGCGCGCGGCGGAACGGGAAATGGAGGCGGCGTTTGTCGAACTGTCTAATAGTGCGGCAGAATACGGCGCATCCTATACCAAAGTCACCGATCGGATTACGGAAAAATTGACCGGACGGGCGATCGAACCCGGCGGAAGCGTGTACGGCGACGATGGCTCTCCCGGTTGGGCAAAATGGGCGATGGGATTGGTGTCGCTGGCGTCTGGAAATTTGGCAGGCGTGGCGCTGGCGGGGGCGGGATTTGACTGGAAAAATATCCTGCTCAATACCATCGCCGTGGTGGGCGTCGGCGGGTTAATTGCGTCGGTGTCGGGCATTGTTTTAGGTCCCATTGGTATTGGCTTGTTGGGGTTGGGTATTGGCGCGTTGCAAGCGGATAAAGCACGGCAGCAATTGCTCAAAGCAGCGCAAAAAGAATTGGTCAAATATTTGCCGCAGGTGGCGAACGAACGCTGGCAGCAAATTCATGATGCCATTGAAGATTGTTTCGATGCTTACGAACAAGAAGTGAGCGATCGCATTAACGACGATATTCAATCGCGTCAGGCGGAACTCGACAATTTAATTCAGCAGAAAGAATCCCGCGAAATCGACCGGGAGCAGGAGTTAAATCGGTTGCACCAATTGCAACAACAAGTGAGCGATCGCCTCGATCGCATTGAAGCGGAATACCAACAGTTATTGGCAGCGTTGTAGGAACTTCCAACATGGACGCGCGCGACTCGAACCGCACCCTATCTGCGGAACTCAAATCTGCCCTCGGGATGCTAGAACTCGATAAAACGTCCGACCTGTATCGAGATGCGATCGCCCTGTGTCGGTATCTCGATCGCCCTACAGTTCGCGTCGCCGTGTTCGCCCCGTTTAACTACGGCAAATCCACCCTGCTCAATGCCATTTTAGGGGAAAAAGCCCTGCCGATTGACTTAATTCCCACCACGGGGGCGGCGATTGTGGTGAAATTCGGCGAACGGTTGCACAGTTGCATCACCTTAAAAGACGGTACCCAAGTCAGCGAACCGGGAACTAAGATTCTCAAACAATATGCCATTTTAGATGACAAACGACAGATGCGAAATGACGTGGCGGAAGTGGAAGTGACCTGTCCCCATCCGCTATTAAAAACGGGCGTGGAGTTGATGGATTTGCCCGGAACCGACGATCGCGAGGCGCAGGATCGGCTAGTACGCGATCGCTTGCTGACAGCGGATTTAATCGTGCAAGTCCTGGACGCACGCAAGTTGATGACGCTACAAGAACGGGAGAACTTGCGGGGTTGGCTGGGCGATCGCGGCATTCGCACGGTAGCATTTGTGGTCAATTTTACCAACCTGCTCGACCCGGAAGAACAACGACAAGTTGCCCAACGAATGCGCTTTATTGCTGAAAGCTTTCGCTCCGATTTACCCGACGGTCACAGCAATTTATATCGCGTCGATGCGCTCCCAGCGTTGCGGGCGAAGTTGAAGGGAGATATGGCAGCCAGCCACGCCAGCGGGCTGACGGAATTCGAGTCGGCATTGCAGTCGATCGTGCCGTGGTTGCAAGGAAAAGCGTCGCCGTCTCGGGCGGAAGGAATAACTCAAAAGATTATAGCAGAATTAGACAATAAAAAGCAAGCAATCGCCGCCGAAATCGCGCAACTCGACAGCAAGCACCAACAGCAAATTGAAGTCCAACAAAAAGCTCGAAAACTGATTGAAAAAGGGTTTCAACGCAGCAGCAGCGACTTTCAAAAATGGCTGTACTTGCCCAAACTGCTCGATCGCTATCAAGTCATTCTCGCCGACGCCTTAGAACGGGGCGAATTCGATGCGTGGGAGCGAGAAACCTTTCAAGGGGCGATCGCCGCTTACGTCAATGAAATTGTTAGCTGGATGGACAAAGCAGGCGAATTTTTTCCCTGCGATCGTCCCGGAAAACTCGACATTCCCTATCCCGATCCGCCGCGCATTACCATTCCCGATCCGCCCCCAGAAGTGAAACAAAAATCGAATGCCGTTCCCGTGGCGATCGCCTCCGGACTCGGTTGGGCGTTGGGCGGTCCCGTTGGCGTTGCAGTCGTGGGCGGCGCAACCTATTTCATCAGCGAAATGCGGCGCAAAAAACCGCCCTCTTCCTTGGACGAATACAAGCAACAATTGCGACAGGCGTATGCCGAAGCTGCCAAAGATTATCTCACCCGGTTTAGCCGCGAGGCGTTTAACTGCTTGTACGAATACGAACAACGAGCGCAAGGGGCGATCGCCTGCGATCCGAGTGCCGAACCCCGCCCAACGTCGGCACAGCACTATCAATTGCAATTTATCGAAACGTTAATCGACAATCTCAATCGGGCATTATCAGATCTGGGTGCAGTTCGAGTCAGTTGAAGTCAACGGAGTATCGATGGCATGGATAGCCTAGAAAACCAGTTTCGGGCGTGGGAAATCGAACAGGAGTTGCACGAGCTGCGACAGCAGATGCGCAACCCAAAATCCGCCCCCCGTTCGACGGGATATTCGCCACCGACGAGCGGAACGGAAAGCCTGGAAGACAAATTTCGGGCGTGGGAAATCGAGCGGGAATTGCAAGATCTCAAACAGAAGGGCAATCCTTATTCGAGCCGCAATTCCAGGGGATATTCGCCGCCAGCGAGCGATCGCGATCGCCAATTCTATCGCATCCTCGGTTTGACGCCAGGGGCATCCTCTGCCGAGATTAAAAAAGCCTATCGCAATTTAGCCAAACAGTGGCACCCGGATCGCTTCGTGGGAGACCCTCGGATGCAGCGACAGGCTCGGGAGAAGTTTCACCAAATTAACGAGGCGTACCAAGCCCTGCGATCGCCCTAAGACCGAACCATAGTACCATCGGTGAGTCGGTACGCTACCATCGCCCATGCTGTCTCGTTCCTTCTCTCGATGGCAAGTCGGACTCGTCCTGATGGCGGGGGTTTTAGCCGTTTCCACCGCAGCCATTTGGATCCGACTGGCGATCGCTACTGCTGGCACTCAGGGAGCGGGATTCAGCCTCGTACTCGCCGCCTCTCGCCTCGTTATTGCCACCCTGATGCTGGCACCCACCTGGCAGCGACTGCAATGGCAGCAATTGCAACCTGGCGCGATCGCTTACGCAGTGGGGGCTGGCGCGTGTTTGGCACTGCACTTTGCCACCTGGATTACCTCCTTGTCGTATACCTCTATCGCCGCTTCCACGACCTTAGTCACGAGCAATCCCCTGTGGGTGGGGTTGCTGTCGTGGCTGTGGCTGGGAGAACGACCGACGCGACGGACGGTTCTCGGGATTGGCGTGGCGTTGGTGGGGGGCATTTGCATCGGTTTAGGCGATACCGGGGGAACCAGTCCCGCCAGCAATCCACTGTTGGGCAATGGTCTGGCATTGGCGGGATCTTGGGCGGTCAGTCTCTACCTGCTGCTGGGACGGGAATCGCAACGGCGAGGGATGGGAATTGGCGGGTATAGCGTCGTGGCGTACAGCGTGGCGGCGTTGGTGTTGTTGCCGCTTCCGCTGACGTTTGGGGCGAGTTATTTCGGCTATCCGCCTCGGGTGTATTTTTACATTGCCTTAATGGCACTCTTACCGCAATTGGTGGGGCATACCAGTATTAATTGGTCGATGCGATCGCTCTCGCCGACGTTGGTAACGCTGGTGATTTTATTCGAGCCACTTTTTGCGAGTTTGCTGGGGTATTGGACGTTTGGCGAAGTGCCGTCGGCGTGGGTGTTTGCGGGCGCGCCGATTTTACTGGCAGGGGTGGCAATTGCGGCAACGAATTCGCGATCGCCGACCTAAATTCTTATTAATTATTATCCGAATTGTTGCGATTTTGCCAGGATCTCGATCGCGTCCGGACGAGAATGCGATCGCTTTGAAAACTGGTATACGATCGCCCCTATCGAATTCATTTGGGCGCATACTATAGTTAATGTCGCATGACCCAACCCCAAGGAGAATCGCCATGTCCGAACGACCGCGCGATCGGCAAATTCAATCGCAATTCCCCGCCACGGAACAGAACGTGTCTGAAGACATGAGCCGAGCGATGGCTAACGTTCTGACCGTTGGCTTAGTCTGGTCGTTGGTCGGTTTGCTCGATCGCCCTTCTCGACCTGCCAAACCTAATTCTAGCGCATAAGCGCGATCGGTCGATGCAGATTTGCTCGACCGATTTTTATGGTTGACCGAGTTTAAAACTGACCGATGGCTTGTAACTGCTCTGCCACTTGAATTCGATCCTCGTGCGGTACGTTTTGATTGTAATATTCGACCAATCTAGCAAATAGTTGCGTGTATTCGATCAACAAGTCCAGCGATCCTTGTTTGGCGAATAAATCTTCCATTTCAATGATGCGATCGTCTGGCGTAGAATGCACTAAAATTTTAATCTCGATCGCCGCCCACATCCAGGATGAATTGATGATATCTTCGATCGCGTCGATCGTTTCGGCATTTAAGTAGAGTGAATACTTTTCAACCGTGCGATTGAGCGACTCTTGGAAATGGGAAAACTCGTGATAGAGATAGTCTAACCAATTCACTTGGATCGGCATTCGCATGGGAGCCGGTTTGGACAGGTCGAGCATCGACACGCGCTCGAAATAGTCTGCGTCGAATAAATCGCGGATGGTTGCCGATTTGGAATGGGGACATTGTTCGAGAGAGTGCAGCGACAGTTGGATTAAAAACACCAAATGCCGCTCGATCGGTCGTCCTAACTGCCGAAATGCCACCGATTCGAGCTGGCGGCGTTCCGACTCGCGATCGATTTCAATCACGCGATCGACCGAAAACACCACTAGCAAAATTCCGATAATCTCTGCCGCCACGTCAAGGGATAAATTATCGAGCCAGATAACGCCTTTCGGATCGAAAAAATAGGTGAACAAACAGGCAATTAATAACAGTGACAAAATGATGTAGGGAATTCGTAAGGCAGATTTCATTTAAGATAGGCGGAGTAACGCGCGACGTGGAGTGGTTCGAGGGTGACGGAATTCAATCTTGCCCTACTGGCGATCGGAACGTTAGTTTTGGGAATCGGACTAATTTCCCGTCTGGTTCGACATAGTGTGCTCTCCGAACCCATCCTAGCGCTTTTATTCGGCGTCATCGCCGGACCGGTGGGATTGAATTGGCTGAATCTCTCCGATTGGGGCGAGCCGACCGTAGTGCTGGAACAAGCGGCACGTCTGACCCTGGCATTTGGTTTAATGGGGGTGGCGTTGCGATTGCCCCGAAGCTATCCGGTGCGACAGTGGTATCCCCTGACGATCCTGCTGGGGTTGGGAATGCCGTTGATGTGGTTATTCGGCAGCGCGATCGCCTATCTTATTTTAGGCGTCTCCTGGCTGGATGCCCTCCTCATCGGTGCCATCATCAGCCCCACCGACCCAGTGGTCGCCACCTCGATTGTCACCGGAGAACTCGCCCATCAATACCTTCCCGCCTCGCTGCGACACGCGATTTCTGCCGAATCCGGGGCGAACGATGGTTTGGCGTATCCGCTGGTGTTGCTGCCGATTTTGCTGAAGCAGCGACCTCCCTCGGAAGTCCCGTTGGATTGGTTGGGACGGGTGTTGGCGTGGGAAGTCGGATTTGCCGTCGTGTTGGGGATTCTGTTGGGACTGGCGGCGGGATACTTACTCGAATGGGCGGAACGGCGGGATACCATCGAGAAAAATTCGTTTCTGACTTATACAGTTGCCCTATCGCTAACGGCGTTGGGACTGGCGAAACTGTTGGGAAGCGACGGAATTTTGGCGGTGTTCGTGACGGGATTGGCGTTTGGCACAGTTGTCAGCGCTCAAGAACGGGCACAGGAGGAACGGGTGCAAGAGGCATTCGATCGCTTCTTTACCCTACCAATTTTCGCGTTACTGGGGGCGTCGCTGCCGTGGCAGGGATGGTATAATTTGGGATGGCGTGGCGTGGCATTGGCAGTTGCGATTTTGTTGTTTCGCCGCCTCCCGGTATTGTGGTTGCTCGCGTGGCAATTGGGAAAGTTACGACGCCCGCGAAATATTTGGTTTATGGGTTGGTTCGGACCGATTGGCATTGCGGCGTTGTATTATGCCAATTTCGTCCACCGTCAGACTGGATTAGAAGACGTTTGGATTGTCGCGAGTCTAATTATTTGCGCCTCAATTGTGGTTCATGGCATCACTGCCACGCCATTCACCTTACGCTATGGTCGCTGGGCAGAACGTTCGCAGTCAACGCTTTAGCGTTTATTTCCTGGACTTATGAGGGACAATCCCCTGTTGCCTTCCTCAGCCGAGGTGTACCGTACGTTACTAAGAATTGCTTTAGCGTTTCTTCCCTCACACAATCGTCCAATTCCTCGTCCACGTTTCAGCAGTATTTTCCATTTCTACCAAAGGCAAAGTAATCGTCACCGTCGTCCCAATTGCCACCTCGCTCTCAATCGCGATCGCCCCTTCGTGAGCTTCGACGTAGCGTTTGGCAATGGTCAATCCCATCCCCATACCGGGAATATTGCCGATATTTTGACCGCGATAAAACGAATCGAAAACCCGCGAGCGATCGCTCTTTGGAATGCCTATACCGCGATCGACAATCCGAAATCGGACGGCAGAATCGGGGCGATCGTAATTCAATTCTAGGGCGATCGTGCCCCCTTCCGGAGAGTATTTCAGGGCATTGGAGAGGGGATGCATTAACAGTTGGTAGAGCAAACTTTCGTCGAAGTTTCCCCGTGTCGGATGGTCGGGCGATCCGATTTTGATAAATTCAACCGTGGGACGCGATTGGGACGCATTGGCGGCGAAGGAGGGGGCTTGTCGTTGCAGGTCTTTGACGACTTGCTGGCAGAGGAGTTCGAGATCGACGGGTCGGCGATGGACGCGGACTTTGCCATCTTCCGTTTGCCCGATTTCCAGAATCGTTCCCAACATCTTATTCATGTGTTGGATGTTGACTTGAATCCGTTGCAAGTAGGTCTGTTTTTTCTCCTCCGTCCACTTCTGGCTGTAGTTTTCGAGTAGGGACGCTGCCCCTAAAATTGCCGTCATCGGCGTGCGAAATTCGTGGGAGACGGTGGTGATTAAATGAGATTTTAAATCGTTGATTTCTTTTTCTTTTTGCAGGGCTTGGCGAACGCGAATTTCGGCTTGTTTGAGTTCGGTGACGTTGACGCCGACCGAGACAGCGGTTTCGCCTCGATTGTACTTTTGGGCAACGATGAGGTAGGTTTGCGGTTCTCCGTTGACGGTTGCCGTAATTTCCCGTTGGTCGGAAAGGGCATCAGTTTGGAAGAATTCGCGGATAAAGTCGTCGAATTGGGAGCTGCTGCTGAGAAAGCCGACCTTTTTGCCAACAAATTCAGTTTGCGATCGCCCGAAGGTCTTGGCAAGATGTTGGTTGACGCCGATGTAGCGCAAGTCCGAGTCAATCCAGGAGACTAAGCCGGGAATGGCATCGATGACGGCGCGCAATTGTTCTTTGGCGGCGGATAGCTCGTCTTCAATGCGTTGGTATCGCGCTAAGGTTTGGCGGGTGCGGTGGAGTTCGGCTTCCACTGCCAGGCGATCGTGTCGTTCTCGTTCGAGTTGTTGCTGGAGTTGTTCGATGCTGTCGCAGCCGTTCATAGGGGGAAGGGTAGGAAATTCTTTACTTCAGTTAATCCCAATGCTTCTCTGTTTGTCTTCCGTATTTCGCCCGTTGCCCGATCCGTGGAATTGCGTAGGGGCGATCGTGCCGGTTCCAGTCTATCGCAGCAGGTAATGCAGCCCGCAATTTTGGCTAGAATCAATGCAGGATGCAGATGTCGAAACAGACCGCGATTCCCATTCTCCGACAATGAGCGTGATTATCCCCGATGAAATCTTAAAGGCGGCGCAACTCTCCGAAGCTGAAATGCGGCGAGAGATCGGCGTCATGCTCTTTCAACAAGAACGGTTTACGTTGGCACAAGCCAGCCGTTTTGCAAATATGAATCAGCTTGAATTTCAGCGATTGCTTGCCAGCCGTCAAATTCCGCTCCACTACGATATTGAAGAATTGCGGGAGGATGTGAAAAGTTTGCGAGAAAATGACTGGAAATAATTGTTGTTAGCGACACTTCTACGATTAGCAATCTCGCTGCGATCGGACAGTTAGCTCTCCTGCAACAGCTTTATGGCAGCGTGGTGATTCCCCCGGCTGTTTGTCGAGAAATACTCAATTCTGGCGAAACCGATCCTGCGACTTTAGCTGTTCGAAATCTAGATTGAATTCAAACGCGATCGCTCAGTAATTTCAAACTTCTATCAACGCTACAAGCAAATTTAGATTCGGGAGAAGCAGAGGCGATCGCCCTAGCAATAGAATTGAATGCCGATCGCTTGATGATTGACGAACGCCGGGGTCGAGAACGCGCAATTCAAGCTGGAGTGAAAGTCGTTGGGTTATTGGGTATTTTACTCGCTGCCAAGCAAAAAAGATTGATTCCAAATGTTCGATCTGTATTAGACGAATTAATTCATTGTGGATTCTGGATTCGTCCGCAATTGTATGCGGAAATTCTCAATCTAGCCGGAGAATAAATGCAATCGTCCCTCAGTCCCTCAACCCTGCTAATCCTGCGGAAACACCCGCACCGCCTCCCCCGGAACCGACAGTTGCACCCGCGCACCCACCGGCCAATTTCCATACTGAGTCGATCGCGCGTGGAGTTCCCGTCCCGACGGCGACACCAGACAATAGCGGTGTTCGCGACCCAAAAATTGGCGATCGCGAATCGTCACCTCCCCAGCGCGATCGGGCGATAAAATAATATCCTCCTCCCGAATCATCAACTCCCCCACCTCCACCGTTTCCGGTTGCAACGCCGCATCAAAACATCCCACCTCCGTTTCCCACACGCCACCATTGCGACGCGCCGGTAAAAAATTCGCCTGGGTCACGCGTCGAGGGATTTGAGTCCCTTCACCGCCGAGACGTTGCGCGATCGTTTTAGCAGCGGCGATCGCTCATTCTAACTTTACCTTATAAATTCCGTTTAAATTCATGATACGACACATCTGCTTGTCGGATAATATTTTTAAGCGTCCAGCGGGGAATCGTTTGATGTTTTGGAACTGCACAACTTCGCTGTCGTTTTAAAACAGTATGGTCTCCTCGATGATGAGTTTCGACAAACCCGAGTCGTTCTAGCGCGCGAATTACTTCCGGTGGCGAAACATCTGGCAATTCAGAGAGTGGAATCGAGTTATCGCTTTCGTCGGTATTTTCGTCGTACTCTAACTCATCTGGCTCTTGGCTTTGAAGTTGGTAGCTAAGAATAGTTTGCCTTAAATCCCAGTTTTTGATTTTCTCTGAACTTAGATCCGACCTAGTTTGCTCTACAACTAATCTCAACCATTCGTTTTCTTCTAGCGATATTGACTCTAGTTCCCGTGCTTGTTTGAGCTGTATTTCTAGTTCTTCATTGGATGTTGCATTTTCTAATCGATCTAATTTATCTCTCAGGGTCTTACATTCTGCTACGAGATTGCGATTGGTTTGATTAAGATTTTCGATTTCTTGTTGCGATTCCTCAAGTTGAGATTTTCTCGAATCTAG
>CAYQUF010000125.1:0-13503 GCA_964420595.1 uncultured bacterium | reverse complement strand
GCGGTTATTTCATTATCTACCTCGATCGCGATGCGGGATTAATTTGCGCCAAGCATTTTACCAATGTTATCGACGATCGCGGTTTGGCAGTCGATCCCGAAACGGGCAAACCCATTCCCGCTAAAGGAAAAGTCGAACGCACGGAAACGCAGATTTATACGGGGCGAACGGCGAAGGAACTGTGCGTGAAGCTGTTTGAAGAGATCGATCCTCCGCTGGTGACGATGCTGGATCACGCTGCGTATTTAGGACGGGAATTCATACGGGCTGAAATGGCGTTAGTTCGCGGGGAAGAGTACGTGCAGGATTAGCCGATCGCCATTGACTCGGGCAATTTTCGGGAAACAGGGCGAACTTGACGCGATGCGGGTTCGCCCCTAACCGATTGACTGAAGCCGGGAATTTACTGATAGAAAATGTAATAGGTTGCCATCGGAATAATCGTTGCCACAATTAACAACACGATTACCACGACGGTGGAGTTATTTACGTCGGTTTCTTCGGCACTGGTAAACGTGCCTTCGGTTTGAACGTCGTCTTGCACGGAGGGCGGACCGGGATCGGGTTGACCCGAGAGGACGGCGACTAGGCGATCGCTGGTATTCTTGAAGGCTTGATTGTATTGGTTGCCGTCGCGAATTGGCACCATTAAAGTTTCGCCGACAATGCTATTAGCGATCGCGTCGCTTAATTCGGCATCGACGTGGTCTCCGGCGTACAGGGCGGCGTTATTGGTGACGTTATCTAACACTAAAATGGCGCGATCGGCTTTTTGTTCGGGTGTCGGAAACCAGCGATCGAATAATTTTTCGGCAAAACTTTCGACGGTTTCGCCGTAGTTGAGGCGGTGGAAAGTGACGAAGCGAACTTCGATTCCCGTCTCTTGTTTTAAACTGCTAAAGGCGTTCGAGATCTTGTTCTCGGTCAACCGCGACAGCAAATCGGCTTCGTCAACCACCCACTCGCGATCGCCCGGCGACACTTGGGGCATTTCGTAAACGCCTGTCGCGAGCGCTGGGGTGGCGATCGTTTGAGTGCAGAGGATGAGAGCGGCGATTGATAGAATAAAACGCGGCAGAACGGTCATCCAACCGATCGCGCGGTGTAATGAATGTGACATGAGAGTAATCCTAAGTCAGACAAATAATTAGGATGTCCCCCGGCGGAGGACTCTGGGGAAATTGTATCAGCGATCGCGCGATCGCCGGTTGAACGACCCTCGATCGCGAACCGAATCTCAAGGAGACCCTATCTGTGGCTGCGCTGGCTTCATTATTGATTGTGGTAACCCTCTCGCTGCTGATGACTCGCATTGCAGCGGTGGCGTTGGTGTATACTGGCGTTTCGGTGGAGTTGGCGCAATTCCAGGCGCGATCGGCATTTACGGGGGTCGGCTTTACCACCAACGAATCGGAACAAATCGTCACCCATCCGGTTCGGCGGCGAATTATATTTCTGTTGATGTTGTTGGGCAATGCGGGGATCGTCACGGCGGTTTCGTCGCTGATTTTGACGTTTATTAGTGCCGAAACGCCCCAAGCGTGGGGATTGCGCTTGCTGCTGCTGGGGTTGGGACTGTTCTTGCTATGGGTAGTGGCGACGAGTACTTACGCCGAACGCTCCCTGTCGCGGCTGATTCGCTGGGCGTTGCAACGGTGGACGCAGTTGGACGCGCGCGATTACGTCAATTTACTCCACTTGTCGGGCGATTACAGCGTGACGGAGTTGAAGATCGAACCGGGAGACTGGGTGAGCGATCGCAAGTTGGCGGAGTTGCACTTGCGTCAGGAGGGGGTGTTGGTGTTGGGCTTCAACGCTCTGATGGCGGCTATGTGGGCGCGCCGAAAGGGGAGACGATGGTGCATCCGGGCGACACGATGCTGATTTACGGTCGCGTGGGGCTACTGGAAGAATTGAGCGATCGCAAGGCGGGAATTTTGGGCGAACGGGCGCACCAAAAGGCGGTGGCGAACCAACAAGCGGTGCTACGCGGACAGGATGAGGAGGAACGCCGACGGGAACGGGAATCGCAACATTAAGAGTGGGGCACGATGCAGCGGTTGGTGACGATGCGGGTAATGCCTAAGTCGAACAGTTGTTGAATGGTTTCGGGTCGATCGATCGTCCAGGCGACGGTATCGATGCCGCGATCGCGACTGGTGGCGATAAAGTCGGGATGGCTGAAAATGATATCGCTGGCGCTGATGATGATAGCGTTTCCGTCTCGATCGGCGCTGTCGAGTTGCTGTTGGTAATCGGTGGCGGTGGCGACGATGAAACCGATGGAAATTTGAGGCGATCGCTGGCGGATTTGTCGGATAAAGTCGTAGTTAAAGGAGGAGACGATACACCGCTGCGTCCACCCTTGGCGATGGAGCATGGCGACTAATTTTTCGATCGCTTGCGCCGACCAATGACAGTGCGGCTTCACGTCTAAATAGATATATTTGGGAAGTTTGCTAATGGCGTCTAAGGTTTCGGCAAGGGTGGGAATGGTTAAACCGCAAAAGCGATCGTCAAACCACGATCCCACGTCTAAGGTTTTGAGTTCGGCGAGTGTTTTGTCGGTGACTTTTTCCGCCACTCCTGCGTTCTTTTCTAAGGTGGGATTGTGGAAGATGACGGGCACGCCATCGGCGGACAATTGTACGTCGCATTCGATGGAATCGGCACCGGCGGCGATCGCTTCGGTAAAGGCGGCGAGGGTGTTTTCGGGGGCGATCGCGGAGAATCCTCGATGGGCGATCAGTTCCAGGCGATTGCGATGGGGAAGGGTGAGTGATGGTGGGTTCATTTGGGATTAATTGAGGAAATTGCTGGGTTTAATTCGGGGAAGGGTTGCCCAATGGCGTGGGACATGATATTGTCTATATTATAATGGGATTGTTAGCAAAAATAAAATTTTCAAAAACTTTCCCATTATAATATAAATACTATCACAATCGCGCGCCTTTGTAACCCCTTGCGCCAAAAAATTTCCCCCTTTTCTTTCCCAACTTCGAATCGTTTCCTCCCCGAGTGCCAGCGAGCGATCGGAGGATAAATTTTTTCATAAAATTTAAATCTTGAAGTCCGATGTCGAGGGCGATCGCGAACCAGTTTTTGCCAGAGTCGAGCCAGAAGTGTTAACTTTTATTACATTAACAACCAGAATATTACCTGCACGACCGAGTTGTCCTATCAACCAACCCAATGCCTGCCAATCCGATGTCCGATCGCCCGAAACAGCCCCAAGCCGATCTCGCCTTCATTCTCGATCGCGTCGATAACGCCATTGCTCTATTCGATGCGACCCATCGCCTCATCCAGTTCAATCGCCAATTCAGGCAAATTTGGGACTTACCGATCGAATGGCTGCAAACCCAACCCGACTTCGCCACCCTCTGCGATCGCCTGCAAGAGCGCGGCGACTGGGATACCCACCAGCGCGATCGACTCCAACGCCTGCTCGACAACGCCAGTTCTACCCCCACCTCAGTCCAACTCCACCAAGTCAACGACATTTACCTACACGTCGAAGCCGTGGCGACCGAACGGGGTCACACCTTACTCACCATTCGAGATACCACCGGATACCAACGCTCCCAAGCCAGCCTGCAAGTCGAAGTGAAGCGATTGCGATTTCTGCTGGGACTCACCGAACGGCTGCAAGCCTCGATCGAGGTGCGCGAAATCGGCGAGTTTGCCCTCAGTTACCTCATCGATGCCACCAACGCCGCCTTTGGCGACGTGAAAGTCATTCACGGCAACGGATACCACCGCTATGCGCAAACCCTGAGCAACGACCTTTCGAGTCAGTTCATCGCCACCTACGGCAAACCAGCGATCCTCAAAATGCAAGCCCTACTCGATCGCGGCATTCCCTACGGTCAGGGATTGCTCTGGGAAGTCGTCGAAACGGGACAGCCGAGATTCGTCGAGAATTACCACCAACATCCCCAAGCCGTCGAAGCCTTCCGCCACCCGGAGATCGGGCAATTGGGCATTTTCCCCATTCCCGCCTCGGACGGATCGATTTTAGGGGTGCTGACCCTAGAATCGCGCAGCCTGCCACGCCTGCAACAAGCCCCGCAACAGGATATGCTGGTGGCAGCCTGTCAGACGTTGGGCGCGGCGATCGAGCGGGCGCAGGTGCAGGAAAACCTACAACAGGTCAATCGGGATCTCGAACGTGCCTCGCAGCTCAAATCGGAATTTCTCGCGTCGATGTCCCACGAGTTGCGAACCCCGCTCAATGGCATTTTGGGGTTTTCGGAACTGCTGCTGCGTCAAACTCAAGGGGTTCTCAGCGATCGCCAACTGAATCACCTGCGCGCGATCGAACAAAGCGGACAGCACCTGTTGGAGTTGATTAACGATATCCTCGATCTCTCCAAAATCGAAGCGGGGAAAGTGGAGCTGGATCTCGAAGCGGTCGAGATTCCCTCACTGTGCGACGAATGCTTGCGCATGGTGCAACCCCGCGCCGATGCCAAGCAACTGCAACTGTCGCTGCAACTGGACTATCGCCTCGATCGCGTGGTGGGGGATCCGCGCCGAATGCGCCAAATGGCGATTAACCTGCTCTCCAACGCGATTAAATTTACCCCCAGGGCGGACGAGTTGAATTGGGCGCTCGTTTGGCAGACGGGAGCGAGATCGAAGCGGATGTCAAACCCGATCGCGCGGCGGTCAATGCCGATACGTCTTACGTGTGTTTGGAGGTGACAGACACGGGGATTGGCGTTGCTCCGGAGAAGTGGAACTTACTGTTTCGTCCGTTCCAACAGGTCGATTCTTCCCTAGCACGCCGCCACGAGGGGACGGGATTGGGACTGGCGCTGACCAAACGACTGGCAGAACTGCACGGGGGCACGGTTTCGTTTCAATCGCAACGCGATCGCGGCAGTAAGTTTCGGATTTGGTTGCCTGTGGTCGAACCTAGCCCGACACAGGAGAAGGAATCGCCGCCAACTGCGAACGTCGCGCCCGCAGATCCAGCCACCGAACCCAGCCGCGACACCGACGTCAAAACGATTCTCGTGGTCGAAGACCAACCCTCCAACCAGATCTTGATTGCAGAGACATTAAAAATTGAAGGCTTTGCTGTCGAGTCGATCGATAACGGACAAGCCATGCTTCAGCGCTTGCAACAGCCAACCGCGCGATCGCTGCCGGATGCGGTGTTGATGGACATTCAACTGCCCGAAATTGACGGGTTCGAGCTGATTCGACACATGAAATCCCATCCCGACTGGCAGCGCGTCCCGGTCATTGCCCTGACAGCACTCGCCATGCCGGGCGATCGAGAGCGCTGTTTGGACGCCGGAGCCGACGCCTATTTGAGCAAACCGCTGAATTTGGCAGAGGCGATCGAGACAATTCGCACCTTCGTCTGTCCGGACTCGTAGACTGTTCTGGATCGAAAAGGCGATCGCTCGGGTGAATTTCCACCCCGATCCGGGATCCGATTCTGCTCTAAAGTTGCAACTTACCCGCTGGGTTTGTTCGAGTCATCTATCTTTAGACTGATGACGATCGCGCCCAATTTTGTTTTATTTGTCCTAGATTGACTGTATTTTTTCGTTTCAAGATTAATTCAAGATTAATAGGAATAAGTTAAAAATTGTGTAAACTCTATTGAGTTCGGTCGGGTTTTGCAGAGACAATCGTACCAGTTATGAATTTGAATTGGGACAATCGAACGTCAGTCTGACGTATCGCGCTCGGACTCAGTTGAAATTCTCTCAAATCATATAACCCTGTTGCAATCGGAGAATATTTATGGATACCCTGGCATTCATTCAATCCTATCGCGCTTACGAGAATTCAGATCCCGCCCCGCAACTGCGACCTTTACCCAAACTGAACTTTAAACTCGTCAGTTCTGCTTGGATTCAACTGGCAGCCGCCACCGTAGCCATTTCCATCTTGGGCTTTGCTCCCGAAGCGATGGCAGCCGTTCGGCGCGGCGATGTCGGAACCGAGGTGCGCGCCATCCAATCTACCTTAATTAATCGAGGATTCGTAACTGGCAGCGTTGATGGTATCTTCGGTCCCAAAACCGAATACGCTGTCGTGCGCTTCCAAGAAGAAAACGATCTAGACACCACGGGGATTGTCGATACGAATACGGCTGACGAACTCGGTATCGCCGATTACGAAGGCGGCGGAGGCGGCAGCACGCCCTCGGGGAACGCCACCGTTGCCACCAACGGTGCGCCGCTCAACGTCCGCAGCGGACCGGGCATGGGTTACGCCGCGATCGATACGGTAGCCGACGGAACCGCGATCGCCACGACCGGACGCGCCTCTAACGGCTGGGTACAACTCTCTGGCGGCGGTTGGGTTGCCTCCAATTGGGTCGCTGGTGCAGGTTACACCGGCGGTGGAAGCGGCGGCGGAACGGCTGCTGACTATGTTCGCGTTGCCACTAACGGTTCGGCACTCAACGTCCGTTCTGGACCCGGACGAGGTTATGCCGTTATCGATGTGGTGGGTAATGGCGCATCTGTCCCCGTCACCGGTCGCGCGTCTAACGGCTGGATTCAACTGCCCAGCGGCGGTTGGATTTCCTCGACCTGGACGGTCGGCGAAGATTTTCCCGGTAGCGGTGGCAGTGGGGGCGGAACCCCTCGAACGCCTGCCAATGCCGTGACGGTTGCTACCAATGGTTCGCCGCTGAACGTGCGCTCTGGACCGGGAACCGGTTACGCTGTCGTTGACGCGCTGCCCAACGGATTTTCGGCTGCCACCACGGGTCGAATGGTCGATGGTTGGGTACAACTGTCGAGCGGCGGCTGGGTTGCTGGATACTGGGTTTACTAGGCAACTGAAAGCGATCGCTCGCGAGTAGGCAAGTAGAATTTAGGGGTGCGATCCGATCGCGCCTCTTTTTTTAATGGGGATTAGGGTCGAGGTACACTTTGCCTGTTGCCTATTGCCCGTTGCCTCCAAAACTCCCTCGACTGACAATCCCCGACCACTGCACGTTTTTCTGACGGTTGCGGCGATAGGAGAAAAAGTGTTCGGGTTGCTGGTAGGTACAGTGGGGCGCGATCGCGATTCGATCGGCATCCAATCCCGATTGCTCTAACTGCAAGGCAATGGCGCGTCGCACGTCGAGGCGAACCCGTCCCGGTTGCGGATCTTCGAGTAAGGGAGAGTTGGGAATCTCTTGCAATTGCGCTAAAACTTCGCGATCGCCCCGTGCCTCAACCACGGTGGCACCGATGCGAACGGCAACCGCTTCCGAAACTTGATAGACTTCCCCCGCAATCGCCGGACCGAGAGCCACTCGCAAGTCCGACAGGTCGCTCCCTTGTTGTTGAAAGCGAGCGATCGCTTCTGGCACGATTTGCTCGGCAGTGCCCCGCCATCCCGCATGAACTGCTGCCACCTGACCGGTACGGCGATCGCCGATTAAGGCTGGGGTACAATCTGCCGTACACACCCACACCGACTGTTGCCCCTGTTGGGTGAGAATGCCGTCGGCTTCGGGGAGCGGGAGTCCGGACGCTTTCCCAACCTCCAGTTCCGAAACGGGAGCCACTTCATTGGCGCGCAACACCGTCTTACCGTGAACTTGTTTGGCACGATACACTCGCACCTCCGGTTGCAACACCCCGGCTAAATCTCTGGGATAGCGGGGTGCAAACTGTTGGGTAAAAAAGCCATGCGCCCACGGTTCGAGCAGGTCACACGTCAGATAGGGCAGGTCTTGCCAGGTTTGCCAGTGCCAAGTATGCATGCGATGCGGATAGCCAATTGCCCATTCATGGTAACCTATCCCCAGTATGGGCGTGAATCGAGAACGATTAGAAGCTGCCTTAGCAGTCTTGCAACGGGAAGCAGGGACGGCGATGGACTTTGACCTCCGGCTGCGCGATCGCGTGGTTTCGACCAATCAAACCCTGTGGGAATTGGTCGATGGCGGCGCGAGTCCCGGTACGGCAGTGATTGCCGAGGTGCAAACCGCCGGACGGGGGCAGTGGGGCCGTCAGTGGTCGTCGGAGACGGGAGGATTGTATTTATCGCTGTTTCTCGCGCCGGATCTTGCAGCCGCTCGCAGCGCTCAATTAACCTTGTGCGGGGCGTGGGGAATTGCCACGGCATTGCGCGATCGCCAAATTCCCGTGCGTCTCAAATGGCCCAACGATCTGGTGTTGGACGGTCGCAAGCTCGGCGGCATTCTTACGGAAACGCGACTGCACCGCGATCGCATAGTGGCAGCCGTCATCGGGGTGGGGATCAATTGGACTAATGCCGTCCCGCCAACGGGGATCGCGCTGGACTCGTTCTGGGGCGATCGCGCTGCCGCCGTTCCGTCGTTGGAAATGCTCGCCGCCCTGACGCTGGCGGGACTGGCAACCGGATACCGACGCTGGCAAACCGAGGGCATCGAAACTTTACTCCCGGCTTATACGTCTCTACTCACTCACCTGGGGCGATCGATCTGCCAGAACGGATATTCCGGCACGGTGGTCGGGGTGTCGCCCAATGGGGAGTTGCGCATTCGACCTGATTCGAATCAAACTCAAAAGCCTCCGGAAATGTTACTCAAACCCGGTACCATAAGTTTGGGTTACCCGCGATCGTTCTAGCCGCGATCGTTGGGCGTTGCCCCAGTTGCGCGATTTATTCAATAACTGTATTGTTATGTAGTACAAGAGCCGATCCTGGCAACCTATCCTCAGATTTCGCCGTCAGTGTCGATAAACATCCGAGGCATCGCTTACCATAAGTCTGGGTTGTCGTTGCCGAGTGCAGCGCCAACCGATCCCAGATTCGATCGCTCAATTCCAGAGCCGTAATTCTTAGCACTTCCAGAAGCCGTGGGACTCATGCAACAACATCCAGTCAATTCAGGTTCCAACCCGACCGTTCTCCTCACCCGAGGCGCGATGCTGGGTAGTGTCGGACTGCTAGGTAGCGTCGCGATCGCCATCGAACCCGCACTTTCCCAAGGGGCGATCGATCTCGCACCGATTCCGACCGACTCGCAGCCCGTTGCCGACCCCGCTCCCGTCGCCCCGGCGCCCGCTCCAGCTCCGGCACCGAGCGCGCCTCAAGCCGCACCGCCAGCCCAAAATTGGGACGCGCACCTTCCCCCCGTTCCGGCAGCTCCCCCCGCCCCAACTGCGTCTCAACCGAGTACCCCGAGCGATCGGCAAGCGTACATCGATCCCACTGACTACAATCTCGGCGCGACCCCAGCCTACGAAGAACCGACCTCCGTGGTGCTTTCGGAACGTTCGACCGGCTGCGAAACCACCATCGGTCGCGGACAGGGCGTACCGAGTAGCGTTTGCGGCGCAGCTCCCCAACCCCAACCGCCATCGCGATCGCCTTACGCCACTCGCCCCGATCGAGCGCCCGCTCCCGCTGCGTCCGGACAAGCACCTGCCCCGGCTTACGCGGCGCCCGCCCGAGGCATTCAACCCGTCGGCGTCGGACCGGTACAAGTGGGTTCTCGCGGCATGAGAGTTCGCAAGCCCCAATCGGCGAATCCCGCCTACTACACCAATGCCGATGCCGTCGCCCTGCGCGATCGCTCCATCCGTCCCCAAGGTCGCCCCGGTAACGGCAATACCAGCATGTTGTTCCCCTTGTCGGTGCCCGCTCCGATTACTTCTGTGTTTGGCTTGCGGGTTCACCCGATCTTCGGCGACACTCGGTTTCACTCGGGGACAGACCTGGGCGCGCCCATGGGAACGCCCGTGGTTGCCGCATATGCCGGACAAGTGGCGATCGCCGATTTTCTGGGCGGTTACGGCTTAACGGTGGTGCTGCAACACAACGAAGGCACTGAAGAAACCCTTTACGCTCACCTGTCCGAACTGTTCGTCGAACCCGGCGAGTGGGTCGAACAAGGCACCGCGATCGGTCGCGTGGGCAGCACGGGCAATTCCACCGGTCCTCACTTGCACTTTGAAGTTCGCCAACTCACTCAAGAGGGTTGGGTGGCTCGCGATCCGGGGGCGCAACTCGAATATGCCCTGGCGCAGCTCGTGAATAACTTACAAACGGCAGACGCCGAACCCGAAGCGGACGCCGAAGCGCAAGCCGAGGCGTCGTAAGGGATAGGAAAGGGGCTGGAAACTAAGCCCACGCGGGCGACTGGGGAGACAACGCTAAAGCGTTGACGACAAACCTAAATTGTTTCTCCCTATCCCCCTATCTCCTCCTCCTGGCGATAAAATTGAGATAGCCCGAAACTGGCACTTACAAAAAACCGTGTTCGGCTAAAAATGCCGAATTAATCTCCGATCCTCCATTCGACGGGGAAGCCTGGAGGAATTTTTCGACGTACTTGCCTAAAATGTCGCCCTCGAGATTGACCCAATCTCCGGGTTGCAGGAGACAGAGATTCGTCGCGCGGTAGGTATGGGGAATGACCGCCACGGTAAACCAACTGCCTTGGGGATCGCAGTCGGCAACGGTCAGACTGACGCCATTAACGGCAATACTGCCCTTGGGAACGATGTAGCGGGCAATATAGTGGTTCCACTCGTTTTCCAGCCCTGGCGGGGCGCTAAACTGCATTTCCCAAGAGTCCGCTGTAGGAACCGACGCTTGCAGGCACCCCACCCCGTCCACGTGACCCATGACGAAATGCCCCCCCAGTTTGCTGCCCGCGCGCAAGGAGGTTTCGAGATTCGCTTGCAGCTCGCCCGATCGCTGCCGTCCCAAAGTACTGCGGCGTAACGTTTCTGGAGAAGCCGTAGCGCTGAAACCGTGCGGTAAAATTGCAATCGCGGTCAAGCAAATGCCATCGACGGCGACGCTATCGCCAATTTCGAGATCCGATAAAATAATATCTGCTGTCTGGGCAGAACACAGAACGCGCAATCGATTGTTTTCTTGGTGGCGAACGGTTCCAATCCCTTGAATTAATCCTGTAAACACGTTTTTTGCTCGATTTTAGTGAATTTTGACTGTAATGGAACGGCAAGCTCGATCCCGAGTCCCCACCCGAATCCCGAGATCGTCAAATTTTTTATTAAACCTTCAGAGGATTCATCGTCAATCGCTGCGAAGATCGAGGCATACTGGAAGTCAGTAAACAGTCCATTCGTCCGCGCCCGGATGTGTCCACTCTTTGCCGATAGAGTTTTATTGAGGCTGAGCCAATGATTGAGATGAGAGTCGCTGGAATTGCCTTAGATGCAGCAACGAGAAGTCCGATTGTGTTGCTGCGAGATGGGGGGGATAGACGGGCCCTACCAATCTACATCGGTCAGGATCAGGCCAAGGCAATCATCAGCGCCCTAGAAAACCACAAGCCACCCCGACCCCTCACTCACGACCTGATGGTCAACATGCTTGAAGAATGGGAGTTGACCTTAGAGCGGGTTGTGATTCACTCCCTCCAAGATAATACCTTCTATGCGGTCTTGTTGGTACGTCACGGAGAGGTTAAAAAGGAAATCGATGCCCGTCCGAGCGACGCGATCGCCCTGGCATTGCGCACGGATAGCCCGATTTGGGTGATGGAAGAAGTGGTCGCTGACGCTTCGATTCCCGTGGATCGCGAAGCCGACGAAGCCGAACGAGAAGCCTTCCGCGAATTTGTCTCCAATTTGCGACCGGAGGATATTATTCAGCGCGGTCCGTCCAGTCCGGGGGAAACGTCTAAAAATGACGAGTAGATCGCCCATTTAAACCCATTCATGCGCTATCGCCGCTTCGGAAAAACCAACCTGCACTTGTCGGTGTTTTCTTTGGGAACGATGCGCTATCTCGCTTCTGAGGAAAACGCCGTCGCGACGGTGCAGCAAGCCATTCGTTACGGCGTCAACCACTTGGAAACGGCGCGGGGATACGGCAATAGCGAACGATACCTCGGTCGGGCGATCGCGGCTGGATTGGGGGTGGAGCGATCGCGGGTGCATATTACCACGAAAATCCCGCCAACGCGCGATGCGGGCGATATGGAACGGGCGATCGACGAGTCTTTAGAACGGTTGGGGATCGATTATTTAGACGGGTTAGCCATTCACGGTCTGAATACCCCAGAGCATCTAGAACTCGTGCGAGCCAGTAACGGGTGCATGAGGGGGGTCAATCGGGCGATCGCCGACGGTCGAGTCCAACATCTGGGCTTTTCCACCCACGGATCGCTCGACTTAATTTTAAAAGCCATTGAAACCGATTGGTTTGAATTTGTCAATCTGCATTATTACTTATTTTTTCAACGACACGCCGAAGCGATCGCTCGCGCCCATCAAAAAGATATGGGCATTTTTATTATTTCCCCAGCCGATAAAGGCGGTCGCCTCCACACCCCACCGGCGAAATTAGAGCAACTGTGCGATCCCCTATCGCCGTTGGGATTGAACTATCGGTTTCTACTGAGCGATCGCCGCATTACCACCCTCAGCCTCGGTGCGGCGAATCCAGACGAACTCGCACATCCGTTGAGTTTTGGCGATCGCGACGAACCGTTGAGCGACACCGAATGCCAAGCTTTAGATAGATTAGATAAAAGCTTAGAACAATCTTTAAAATTCGATAAATGCAGCCAATGTTACGAATGCTTACCCTGCCCAGAAAACATTCATATCCCCGAAGTTTTGCGGTTGCGTAACCTTGCCGTCGCCTACGACATGGACGAATTTGGCAAATACCGCTATCGAATGTTTGAAAACGCCGGACATTGGTTTCCCGGTCGCAAAGGGAACCGCTGCACTGACTGCGGCGATTGCTTACCCCGGTGTCCCGAACAATTGAACATTCCGGCGCTGTTGCGAGACACCCACGAGCGGTTGAAAGGACCCGAAGGTCGGCGATTGTGGGGTTAGCGACGATATGCGATAACCGCGTAAAACGGATCGCCCCCAGCCAGACCCATCCATTGTAAGAAATCGGGGGCGTCAGATTTACGGGCGATCGCTTCTGGTTCGCTAAAGCCATCTGGAACCGAGTTGAAATATTGCTTGACTAATTCGATTCGCTCCGCTTCAGAAGCATCGCGCCAAGCTTGAATCGCCTTTTGGAAGAACATCCGATTGGAGAAACTGACAATTGTGACGCCATCCGGCTTTAAAACGCGGTGAATTTGGGCAAATACCTGTTCGGGATATTGCAAATATTGAATCGAAACCGCGATTAGAACCGCATCGAAACTAGCATCCTCGAACGGTAAATTCGGATTTTGATTGAGATTTTGGACAAAATAGCTGTCGAGTTGGGGATTGCGTCGCAGTTCTTCCTCATTTAAACCGTGACCTTCCACATGAGCGAATTGGATATCGTCGGGAAGGTGAGACACCCAACTGCTCATGAGATCCAGCACCCGCGTCTGGGGTTGAAGGCGGTTTCGATATAAATCGGTCAGTTGTTGGATAAACCCCTCGTCCACGTGGGTGACGAAGCGAGGAAACGAATAAAACAGCGTATCGTCGGTTTGGTCTAACTTCGTGCGTTGGTCGGATTGCAGAAGCATAGGGCGATTTGTGAATTAAAGATACCGCCTAATAGGATAACCCGTTCGTCGTCAACGCTTTAGCGTTGATTCCCAGT
>CAYQUF010000124.1:0-13564 GCA_964420595.1 uncultured bacterium | reverse complement strand
TCAAACCGCCGGAACGCACCACCTCGCTGTAAATAGCCGAGAGCGCATTGCTATAAACTCCAATTGACATTGCCTGCGTCATAGCAAAGCACTCACAATTTTGCCCCAAAAACTGACTTCAATCGAAGGCGATCGCACTCACCTCAAAATTATGGCGATCGCGGCAGTAATTCGGAGACAACCGCGTTTCTACGCAAACTTGCCGTTTCAGGCGAGCGAAGCTAGAGTTGGTTTGCGTGTTTCTATGGATCCGATACAATGCCAACGACGATACCCGTCAGGTCGCGTGGGTGGTGACGGCTCGGTATCGCCTGCGGATTGTCCGATCGCGCTACGGATCGCGCCTTGTCATCAAGGTCACTGGTTTCGATCGCCCCTTCAGCACAGCGGGCAGCATTTTAGCGACATCGATCGCGCCTGCACTCCGTAAAAATCGCGATCGCCCGATTGGGGATAGATATCGCGAATTCGGGCATTCTCAGTCTATTGACAGTTGGGCGAACCCAAACCAGCGCGATCGAGATCGCCCCAACGGACTGAAAACGATCGCTCCGATGCTTGCGTGAAATTCCTGGCTTGCCTTGGCATTCGAGCGACAATAGAAATTAAGAGATTATCCTGTTTGGTGCGTCACCATGACCTTATGTCTCAATCCTAAATGCCAGCAGCCAGAAAATGCTGAAGGCGAACTTCACTGTCACAGTTGCGGTTCGCCGCTTTTGCTCAGAGGGCGGTATCGGGCACTCGAAAAACTCGGACAAGGGGGATTCGGTCGGGCGTTTTTAGCCGTAGACGAAGATCGACTCAACACCCACTGCGTCATCAAGCAATTATTGCCCCACCACGACGACAATACCTCCCAATCCGAAGCAACGTCCGAGAAAATGATTCAGTTGTTCGATCTCGAAGCCCAACAACTGTGCAAGCTCGGACAGCATCCGCGCATTCCCAATCTTTTGGCATTTTTTAAACAAGAACGATATTTATATTTAGTTCAAGAATATATTGAAGGGCAAACCCTCTGGCACGAGGTCGAGGCAAACGGTGCATTGAACGAAAATCAAGTGTTGCAGGTGTTGATGCAACTGCTGCCCGTGTTGCGCTTCGTTCACCAATCCGGCGTGATTCACCGGGATATTACTCCCACCAATATTTTGCGTCGCCGCCGGGATAATAAATTAATGCTGATCGATTTCGGCGTCGCCAAACAACTTACCAATACCTCCCTGGCTAAAACGGGAACCAAAGTCGGCACCCAAGGGTACGCGCCGATGGAACAATTTCGCAGCGGCAAAACCTATCCCGCCAGCGATATTTACAGTTTGGGAGTCACCTGTATTTACCTGCTGACGCGCACCAGTCCCGATCGCCTGTTCGACCCCCTTAAAGGGTGGACGTGGCGCGATCGCCTGCAAGAAAACGACGTGAAACTCGATCCGCGTCTGGCAGCCATTTTAGACAAAATGACGCGGGATCTCGTGCGCGATCGCTACCAGTCGGCGGGAGCGGTTCTCAGAGACTTAATCGCCCTCACCTCTCGCCGTCAAGCCGTGCCCAACATCGCCAAAACGGTCGCCTCTGCCTTAAAGCGATCGCCCAATTCGCCCAAACCGACGGCACAACAATCGGATACAGCCACCCAAACCCCCGCGTCCCCGCCGCAGCACAGCGGCAATCGATCGCGATCCTCGGTTCCCCTGCCGCCTCCGGGTCAATCCGATTCTCTCCCGCCCCAATCCCAAGCGCAACCGCGCATTTCATCGCCCCCGCAACCGGGATGGAACTGCACTCAAACCCTGAAAGGACATACCTCTTGGGTGACCTCCGTGGCGATTTCCCCCGTTACGCCCCTACTCGCCAGCGGCAGTCTCGACGATACGATTCGGATTTGGAACCTGCAAACCGGGCAAGTGCTGCGGGTGCTGCAAGGTCACGGGAAATCGGTCAACGCCGTAGCACTCAGTCCGGACGGACAGCATTTAGTCAGTTGTAGCGACGACGATACCGTCAAAGTGTGGAAATTCGACACGGGACAGGTGCGGCTGACCCTCGCCGAACACCTGCGCGACGTTAACGATGTGGCGTTCTCTCCGGACGGCAAAACCCTCGCCAGCGGCAGCGAAGATCGCACGATTATGCTGTGGGATCTGCAATCGGGCGCATTGAAACACACCATTAGCGGCGCATTCGGCATGATTAAGGCGATCGCGATAAGTCCCGACGGGCGAACCCTGGTGGCGGGCGGTTTGGACAATAACGTTCACCTGTGGGATTTGACGCGCGATCGCTTGCGGCAAAATTTGATGGGACATTTCAACTCCATCACCGCCATTGCCATCAGTCCCGACGGTCAAATAATCGCCAGCGGCAGTAAAGATGCCACGATCAAACTGTGGCGCTGCGACAGCGGCGAATTAATTCGCTCCCTCTCCGGCTACCGAGGCGAAGTCGCCTCCATTGTCTTCACCCCCGACGGTCAAACCGTTATCGGCGCGAGCAGCGACAAAACGATCAAGCTGTGGCGCGTGGCAACGGGAGAACTCGAAGCCACCCTTTCCAATCACGTGGGAGCGGTGAATTCGGTGGCGATTTCTGCCGATGGAAAAGTGTTGGTATCGGGCAGTTGGGATAAAACCATCAAGGTTTGGCGTTGGTTTCCCTAGGAAGTTAGCTCCCTCAAAGTCTGATTTGGGGAATTGATGACAAAATCTTTTCAATGGTCGGTCGAAAACCGCGCTAACATAAACGTTGACAAACCTCCAGCGATCGAGATGCACGCGCGAGGCAAGATCGCCATTTTGACTTTAACGTAGAATGCTTCTAAAGCCGCTGTTGCAACCCGCGCGATCGGTTAGTGCTGTTGTCGATCCTCAACTTCCCCCCTGGGGATGATGGATCCTCGGACTCCAATCCGACGGTCGCCTTCGTGTCGGCGTCGCTGTTAGCGCGATCGGGCTGAAACTGGCTTGCGATCCAACGGTCTCGATCGCGCGAGTGCCAACTACCGAACTGGGATTAACGAATTAAAGCGTATGGTCAGCCTCACCTCTAATCGACTCGCAATCGATCTCGAAGCCGTCAACCGCCACCTCGAAGGTGTCGATGCCACTCAAACGATTGAATGGGCAGCCGAGCAGTTTGGAGACGGTTTGGTCATGAGCAGCAGCTTCGGCATCCAATCGGCGGTCATGCTGCACTTGGTGACTCGGGTGGTTCCCGATATTCCCGTCATTTGGATCGATACGGGGTATTTGCCTGCCGAGACGTATCGATTTGCCGAGGAACTGAGGGAGCGACTCGATCTCAACCTTAAGGTCTATCAGTCTCCCATTTCTCCGGCGCGCATGGAAGCTCTCTACGGAAAGCTGTGGGAACACCAGAATGTCGAAGCCCTCAATCGCTACGATCGAATGCGCAAGGTCGAACCGATGCAGCGAGCCTTGCGGGAGTTGAAGGTAACGGGGTGGCTGGCTGGATTGCGCCGCGATCAAACCAAACACCGTCGGGGGCTAAAACCTGTCATTCGTCAAGGGGACATTTATAAAGTCTTGCCGATTCTCGATTGGACGGCGAAAGAGATTTATTACTACCTCAAAGATAACGATCTTCCCTACCATCCCCTCTACGACGAAGGCTATCTGACCGTGGGCGATTGGCATTCGAGCCGTCCGGTCACCGCCAACGATTTGGACGAGCGAGATACGCGCTTCCAGGGGTTGAAGCAAGAGTGCGGGTTGCACGTCCCGCAAACGCTAGGAGAGTCGAAGAGTCTGGATTCGAGTTCGCTGTAATACTGTTGGAGGAGGCGAGTGATGGTTCAGCAACCGAGACAACCCCAACCGCTCTACAGTTGTACCATCGCCCTGGATGCGGTTACGGGGCGATCGGATGAGGAAATCGTGGCATTCGGAACTTCGGTCGAGGATGCCAAATGCCAAGCCGAACAATTGCTCGCCAGCGACGATCGCTGTCAAAATGCCGACATTAGCGCGTTACTGGCGACGGCTCGAATTGAGGCGCTCTCGCCGTGGTGTTCGCCCGATGGGGAATAGGCAACGGGCAACAGTAAGAGTGTACTTCGCGAGTCTCGGAAACGTTCTAGATTTCGATTAGAAACCATCGAGAATGATGCCCGTTTCACGCTCGGGTCAAATCGCTTTCACATGACGCCAATTGTCATGTTTTAGTCGGTCACTTTAACCGCGATCGCTCGAGCGAGCTTGGGGACTCGAATCGGCTTTAAACGTCACTTCCTTCACCGTTCCCGGTTCGCCCATTTGCTTGGCTTGTCCATTATTCAGCGCGATCGCCACGCCCCCGGCATTCCCTGCCAACACGGTAAGCTGTTGTTCGGCTTCCCACGTATGGGTGCCTTCCGAAAGCGTTCCTTCAAACTCGATTTTGCCATCGGCAACAATGCGAATCCACGATCGCCCTTGAATCGTCAATCCCACCCGAACGGGTTTGCCATCTGCCGATGCGGTTTTGGCAGCCACGGTAGCGGCTAATTGGCGATCGAGATTTTGATTCAAACTCCGACTCAATTTTTGAGGCGCGGTTGCCTCCCCTTTGGGAAATACCGGCGAAGCGCTCGATTGTTGCGATTTCGAGGATTGAGACGAGGATTGAGAAACCGCTTCTGAAACCTTCTCGCTCGAATCCGACTGACTCATCGAATACGACAAACTATTCACCGAAAAAATCACCAAAAAAACGTAGAGCAAATACAAGTGAAGCGGTCGTAATTGGGCGGCGGGTAACAATCGCCAATTGTGCGTGCGTGCGGGGCGAAAATCGTATTCGGTCGGAAAGCGATCGGCAAACGCCACGCCATTTAAATCGAGGGCGTCGGCAAAACGGCGAATCAATCCCTGCACGTAAACCGGCTCGGGTAAATGCACCAATTTGCCGTCTTCAATCGCTTGGAGCAGGCGAAGCGGAATCAGCGTTTTTGCCGCCACTTTCTCGAGTGCCATACCTTTATCCGCGCGCACTTGACGCAGTTGTTCGCCAATTTCGGCTAACGCCCGAGCTTGCTGGTCTTCGAGAGCGAGGTGGTCTTTCTTATCCTTGTTCATCCGCTGTGCTCCTTCAGGTCTGCTGGCACATCTACTGATGGTAAGTCGAGTTGAGTTTTGAGACGGCGAATTTCGATCGCGCTTAAAGGTCGATAGTCTCCCATAGACAGCGGCGGTTGACCGGACGGCTGTAATTGAATCGAACCGATCGCCGTACGGTGCAATTCAACCACTGGGTATCCTAGCAGGGCGGCGACTTTTCGGATCTGGCGATTTCGCCCCTCACTCAGACTAATTTCGAGTTGGGTTTGCCCGTTGCTGCGTCGGCGAATCTCGCGCACCCCAGCCGGTAAGGTGGTGCGTCCGTCTAGGACGATCCCCTCTCGCCATGCTTGTAAGGCATCGGGGGTGGGACGACCTTCGACCCAGACGCGATAAATTTTGGCAACTTGGTGGCGGGGATGGGTCAAGCCGTAGGTGAGATCGCCATCGTTGGTCAACAGGAGCGCCCCCGTCGAATCCGTATCCAACCGTCCGACTGGATGCACTCCGCGACCCCGACGCAACTGAGGCGAAAGTACGTCCAAGACCGTCGTGCGCCCTCGGGGATCGTCACAGGTACAGACGACTCCCTTGGGTTTGTTGAGCAGCAAATACACGCTGTCGGGGCGATCGCCCGCTCGAACGAGCTTTCCGTCAAACTCGACGCGATCGCGCCGGGGATCGGCTTTTTGACCGAGTCGAGCCAGATCGCCATTCACGCGCACCCGTCCGTCAAGGATAGCGCGCTCGGCATGACGGCGAGAGGCAATCCCCCATTGGGAGAGAAGTTTTTGTAACCTTTCCTCCATAAATCGGTACGGCGAGCGAAGAACAAACGAACTCAACGAAAACTGGATCTAATCTAGGTGGGTATCCAGACAGACCATGTACAAATATTACAAGAAGGATTTATAAATAGGGATTGGGAATTCCAGAGTTCTCGATTGGAAGCTCGGTTTCCCTTGTCGATCTCGCGTTGGCGTCTGGATATCTCGAGTGCAATCCGAATCTTCCCGCAAAGGTCGCCTGGTCAGTTCCGTGCTGTCTTCAGCCATTCGGTTGTGGCTGCAATCGCAACTCGAAGGCATCGATCGCCTCGACATTCGCATTGGGGCGGGCAACCGACAAATCCTCAACGGGTACCTCCCTGAAGTCTCGATCGCGGCAAGCAATGCGGTGTATCGGGGCTTGCACCTGAGCCAAATGCACCTGAGCGCGACCCAGATTCGCCTGAATGTTGCCCGAGTGCTGCGAGGTCATCCCCTACGTCTATTAAAACCGATTCCCGTGGCAACTGAGTTGATTTGGGAGCAAACCGACCTGAATGCCTCGGCGCGATCGCCCCTGCTGATCGAGGCGTTGAACCAGTTTCTCTTACCTTGGCTGCAACAGGCAAGCGGGATGGTTTCGCCGATAATCCTCGATCGCGCGGGGGTGGAAATCGAGACCGATGGCATTGTCGTGCGCGCCGAGTCGATTCGAGCGGAAACGAACCAGCGGATTGACTTAATCGTGCGATCTGGGTTGCGCTTGAGCGGCGATCGCTATTTAGAATTTGTCGATCCGGCGATCGAATTGAGCGATTTGTCCCCCATCCGCCCGCCCGATTCTTTTCGCCTCGATCTCGGCAGCGATACGAGTCTGGAAACCTTGACCTTATTGCCCGGACGCCTGGTTTGTCGCGGTCGATTGACCGTTCGCAGCGATTGAGCGATCGCCACTGACCCCCTCATAGGGGGGGGAACTCGAAAAATAGAGAAAATCGAGGGGAGATCGGGTCTGACACCCCAATATCGGAAATGATTAAAAGATTTTATTAAAAATTGAATTCGGCATATTCGCGCCAATCATCGTGTCACAAAATCGCCCGCATAGCGGTATATTTGACAGGTGAGAAGCTTTCTTGCAATATGAGAGCAATTATACTCAACCCTTAGTCCGAACTGTCGGCCGCGCGATCGCGGTCGAATTAGGGCTGCGAAAATAAACCAGTTAGGAGGGATCGCGAATGACAAGTCAATACGCAGAGGAACTCAGAGCCACAGCCAAAGCCATGGTCGCCGACGGTAAAGGCGTTCTGGCCATGGACGAAAGCAACGGAACCTGCAACAAGCGCTTCCAACAGCAAGGCATCGACACCACCGAAGATCGTCGTCGTGCCTATCGCGAAATGCTGCTGACCATCCCCGGTCTGAGCGATTTCATTAGTGGTCCGATCCTCTACGATGAAACGATTCGTCAGTCCACCAAAGACGGCAAGCCGTTCGTGGACGTCATCAAAGAGAAAGGCATGATCCCCGGTATCAAAGTGGACACCGGTGCTAAGGATCTCGCCGATCACCCCAACGAGAAAGTCACCGAAGGTCTCGACGGTCTGCGCGATCGCATCGCCGAATACTATCAAATGGGCGCTCGCTTCGCCAAGTGGCGCGCGGTCATCACCATCGGCGACGGCATCCCCAGCCGCGCTTGCATCGATGCCAACGCCCACGCTTTGGCTCGCTATGCCGGTCTGTGTCAAGAAGGCGGTTTGGTGCCCATCGTCGAGCCGGAAGTGCTGATCGATGGCGATCACACCCTCGAGCGTTGCTACGAAGTCACCGAAGAAACCCTGCACACTGTCTTCGACCACCTCTATCGTCAAGACATTGCCTTCGATCAAATGATCCTCAAGCCCAGCATGGTGATTTCGGGTAAAGGATGCTCGAAACAAGCCAGCGTGGACGAAGTGGCCGACGCGACGGTTCAGTGCTTGCTCAACACCGTTCCCGCCCAAGTTCCGGGGATTGCCTTCTTGTCTGGCGGTCAAACCCCCGAACAGTCTGCGGCTCACTTGAACGCCATGAACGCCAAGCACCGCGAGCGTTTCCCCTGGCGCGTCACCTTCTCCTACGCTCGTGCTATCCAGCAACCGGCGCTGGAACACTGGGGCGGCGACGATGCCAAAGCGGCTGACGCTCAAAAACTGGCTTACCACCGCGCTAAGTGCAACAGTGCGGCCAGCATGGGCAAATACACCCCTGAAATGGAAAAAGAGCCTGCGATGGCGTAGAACGTCTAGTCTAGCGCTGTAGCGATCGGTAACTCGAAAGCGGCAGAGGGAAGCCAATTCCCTCCCCGTATCGGGTTGCCGATTTTTTGATTGAGTCGCCAGTTACCAGTTGGCAGTTGCCAGCGCAATCCGAGAATTGGGAGGGTTTGGAAACCAAATCCCTACATTTCTCCCTATTGTCTTCCCCCCTGTTGCCTATTGCCCGTTCCCTATTGCCTTCTTCTAAGACTGCAACCAAGGCAAGATCAGGGTGACGAAGTAATACACCAACGGTGCGGTAAAGACGTAACTGTCGGCGCGGTCGAGAATGCCGCCGTGTCCGGGAATCAGTTGACCCGAATCTTTCACCCCTGCATCGCGCTTCATCATCGATTCGGTTAAATCGCCGAGCAAACTGGCGACGCCGACGAGAATCCCTAAAATCATGCCCGTAATCGGCCAGCTCGGCCAGGCGAGATACCACGACCCGGCTACGGCTACGGCGATACTGCTCGCGACGCCAAAGGCAGCCCCTTCCACGGTTTTCTTGGGACTGATGTCCGAGAGTTGGGTGCGACCGAAACATTTACCAAATACGTACGCGCCGATGTCGGCGGCCCAAATACACAAAAACGCCAGTAGGGTGGCGGTCAAACCAGGGGAAAACTGACATAGGTCGATCCACTCGTCGGGACATTCACCGCGCCAGGGGAGGTTGTGTTCGACTAGGTCGTTGGTAAAAGCAGAAATCCCGCGTTCGAGACCGACGCGCAACCGAATCCAGTAACTCGGAAGCAGTCCGCCGTAAAACAATCCCAAAATCGAGGTGGAAATGTCGGCGATGGTGGCGAGTTTCGGTTGAAAGAGCAGGTAAAAGCAGATAGCCGCTCCAGCCACGGGAAATAAGACATCCACGAGAGCGGGGGCTAAGGCGGCGGTAACGAGCAGGACTTGGGAGACGACGAGGGTGGTTTTCCCGGCGGGAGCGATGCCCTTGGCTCGCACCAGTTGAAAGTATTCGAGTTGACCGAGGTAGACGATAATCGCAAACGCGAGGGTGAAGTACCATCCTCCCACGAGGATGATACCGAGGGCGAAGGCGATCGCGACTATTCCACTCAGGATTCGAGACCAAGGCATAGGGTGGATTTCTCCGATCGTATAAATAGTCTGAAGCCGTTGAAGGCACGACACTCACCTCACCGATCGCGAATCGGAGGGTAAAGGCATTAATAGCAAATTCGCGAACAACTTCAACTGTTGCTCCCTAAACGATTCTAAGATTAATCACAGGTTAAGATTGTAATAATTTCTGAATGAATTGATTAAGCGCGATCGCATGACAATAGCGTAACTCGATCGCGCCTTGACTCTATTGTGACGCGCCGATCGCCTTTAATCTAGTTTTTCCCCGCTGAGAATAAACATGGGATTTAAGGCGGCAAAGACTTGTTGGTTGCCTCGGGTTTCTAACCGGTTGACGGCGGATTGGACGATTTCGACGTGGCGCACTTGCAAGCTGGCAAAACATTCGGAAATGGTATAAAGATGCTCTAAGTTGGCGGCGGTGGCGACGATGCGACCTTGGGGTTGCAGGTAGTTCCAAACTTCTTGCACGATTTCTTTGATGGAACGACCGCCTTCGATGCAAACCCGGTTGGGAAGAGCGGGGAGTTGGGGAAGGCATTCGGGAGCGCTGCCTTCGATGACTTCGACGTTTTCGACCCCAAACCGATCGCAATTGCGGCGAATCAAGCTGGCGACTTCTTCGTCTCGCTCTACAGCTAGAATGCGACCTTGGGGACACAACAACCCGCATTCGATTGGGATGGTTCCCGTTCCCGCCCCGATGTCCCACACCACCGAGTCGGGTTTGAGGCGCAGGTGGGACAGGAGTAACAGGCGAATTTCGCGCTTGCTCAGGGGAATTCCGGGCAGGCGATCGAATAATTCGTCGGGAATGCCGGGGGTGACGTAGGGCCAAATCGGGGAAGTCATAAAATCGGAAAAATTACAGAAAATCGCTATCCAGCGTTGAAACTCTCGTCGCTGACGACGGTCAGGGTTTCGAGGCTGGGGTCGCTACATCCCGTTATTGTGCCACCTCCGACGATGGCTTGTTGTAGAAAATCGATCGCTTCCCTCGAGACGATCTCTCCGGGCATCAAGGCGGGAATGCCGGGGGGATAGGGACAGACGAGTTCGGCGCTGGGACGACCGATGGCGCGATCGCGTTGGAGTCGGACGGTGGGGGCAAAGAAGGCTTCGCGGGGCGAGATTGAGGGGATCGAGAGGGATCCGGCTGGTACGCCAATGGGAAGATCGGGGAACGGGGTGGGTTGCGATCGCCCTGCTAAGGCTGCCAAACCGTCCAGGAGGCGATCGATGTCGTCCTGGTCGTTGCCCAGGCTAATGATAAAGGTTAAATGGCGGTGACCGGGCAATTCCGCCGTGACCCCGAGTTGTTCGTGCAGGATGTCGTCGGCGTCGAACCCGCTCAATCCCAATCCGGTCGTGCTAACGGTGAGGCGGGTGGGGTCGAGGGTGCAGCCGGGGGGAAGGTGGCGGGACTCCAACGCCGCGAGATGGGGCAGTTCGGACAGTCGAGTCCGGGCGGTCTGTGCGAGGGTGAGGGTATGGGACATCAAGGCTTTCCCGTCCCGAGCCATCTGCGATCGCGCGGCGTCTAGGGAGGCGAGTAACAAGTAATTGGGACTGGTCGATTGGACGAGGGTGAGGGCAAACTCAAGGCGATCGCGATCGACGCGCGTTCCCCGCAAGTGCAGCATTGCCGCTTGACTCAAGGCTGCCAGGGTTTTGTGGATCGATTGCACGGTTAAATCGGCACCCGATGCCAGCGCGGGTTTGGGAAAGTCCGAATGAAAGGCAAAATGCGACCCGTGGGCTTCATCGACCAACAGGGGAATGTCGGACTGGTGGGCGAGACCGGCGATCGCCTCTAAATCGGCACTGACGCCGTGATAGGTGGGCGAGACGACCAAAATGGCTTTTGCCTCCGGATGCTGGGCTAATGCGGCTGCAATCGCCTCTGGAGCGACCGTATGGGCAATATCCCAATGGCGATCGGATTCCGGCGCGACGAATACTGGCACGGCACCGGAGAGAATCAGACCCGAAATGGCACAACGATGGACGTTGCGCGGCAGAATAATCTTATCGCCGGGATTGCACGTCGCCAGAATTGCCGCCATAATGCCCCCAGTGGAGCCATTGGCTAAAAACCGAGCGCGATCGCTCCCAAACGTTTCGGCAGCCAGGTCTTCCGCCTCTCGAATCGCCCCTGCGGGCGCAAACAAATTATCCAATTCCGGCAATTCCGGCAAATCCGCCGCCAACGCCGAGTGACCCAATAACTTTGCCAGCGACGCCGGAGTCCCCCGACCCTGTTTGTGTCCCGGCGCGTAAAACGGAGCGTGGGGTCGGCTGGCACAACGGCGCAACGCATCGAGGAGTGGCGTTGGGTTCGGTCGCTGGCGTTCGTTCATTTCATCCTTCCTGGCAATTTGCACTTGGGACCATAGCACTAAACTCTAGCGAAATCTTCTATCCTGAAGTTTGAACTCCAGACCGCATCGCGAATGGGTCGGGAGAGCATGTCAAAGAATCAATAGCGCAGGAATCTCGAATTGCAATGCTAACAGCCGGTATCGTCGGACTGCCCAACGTCGGAAAATCTACCCTCTTCAACGCTCTCGTCGCCAATGCCAAAGCGCAAGCGGCGAACTTCCCGTTTTGCACCATCGAACCGAACGTGGGAGTGGTCGCCGTACCGGATTCTCGCCTGGAGGTGCTGGCAAAAATCTCCGAATCCGAGCAAATCGTCCCCACCCGCATCGAGTTTGTCGATATCGCCGGATTGGTGCAAGGTGCCAGCAAAGGGGAAGGATTGGGCAACCAGTTTCTCTCCCACATTCGCCAAGTAGACGCGATTGTCCACGTGGTTCGCTGCTTTGAAAACGACGACATCGTTCACGTCTCCGGTTCGGTAGACCCGGCGCGAGATATCGATACGATTAATTTAGAACTCGCCTTAGCCGATTTAGCCCAAATCGAGCGGCGGTTGGAGCGGGTTCGCAAGCAAGCCAAAGCCGACAAAGGCGCGCGGTTGGAACTGGGCGCTCTCGAAAAAGTAGCGGCGGTTCTCAACGAAGGCAAATCGGCGCGATTGGTGGAATTGAGCGAAGAAGAAGCCGAACCCATCAATCATTTGGGATTGCTGACGCGCAAACCGATTATTTATGCGGCGAACGTGTCCGAAGATGATTTGGCGACGGGAAATGAATGGGTCGAGCGGGTGCGCGAGATTGCCACGCGGGATAATGCCAAAGTGGTGTTAATTTCGGCACAGGTCGAATCGGAGTTAATCGAGCTACCGGAAGAAGAGCGGGCGGATTTCCTCGAATCCCTCGGGGTGAGCGAAGGCGGCTTGCAATCGCTAATTCGCGCCACGTACGATTTGCTCGGCTTGCGGACGTTTTTGACTACCGGACCGAAGGAAACGCGCGCCTGGACGATTCGCGCTGGAATGAAGGCACCGGAAGCGGCGGGAACGATTCATACGGACTTCGAGCGAGGCTTTATTCGCGCCGAAACTATCGATTACGACGAATTGGTGGAGGCGGGGTCGATGAATGCGGCGAAGGAGAAAGGATTAGTTCGCAGCGAAGGCAAAGATTATGTGGTGCAAGAGGGCGATGTGATGCTATTCCGGTTTAACGTATAGGTATTGAAATAGGAGGTTATCCTATGGTTAATTTAATTGTTGCTTGGTTAGTGACTGCGGTGGCGTTGTTTATTATCTCGAAGCTGCCGACTGGGGTTGAAATCGATAGCTTTAACAAGGCGTTGGTCTCGGCGATCGTATTTGGAATTTTAAATGCGCTGGTGCGTCCGGTGATTAGCGTGCTGGCGTTCCCGATTACGATTATCACTTTCGGCTTGTTCGCGATCGTGATTAATGCGATTATCTTCGGACTGGCGGCGTGGCTGGTACAAGGTTTCCGGCTGCGTTGGGGAATCTGGAGCGCGTTAATCGGTGCGGTGGCGCTGGGAGTGATTAATTCGCTGATTTACCAGTTGATTCCGTTTTCTGTAGGCGGTTAAGCTAGCTAATTTGATGGGAGTGCGTTTGAGGCGCACTCTGAATATTTTTAATTTAAGGTGTGTTTGGGTTGCTGAGTATTTCGTTCGGCGTTCCCATCGCACTTTATTTTTTGGCGGGATATGGCGATTCTACGATTTCTGGGTATCTCTGTGGCGAGAGAAGATTTCAAGGAACAGGAATTCATCGAATTTCTACAAGCCAAGCGATCGATGAATGACTAACACAACCAAATTCCGTAAATTCACGGAAATTTTGCTGACCATTCGCAATGAGATCGCTCTTTTAGATTAAACTACGCAAAAAATATTATTCATATTTATTCAAAAATGTGGTCGATATGAGGCGATC
>CAYQUF010000123.1:0-13606 GCA_964420595.1 uncultured bacterium | reverse complement strand
ATCGCCATCCATCCCATAAATTGACGCCGCAACACACCCTACCAATTAACTCCCACTTTCGCAATGTCAACCTCGCGCGATCGTCACATCACCAAGGCGATCGATCGGGTAGGGTGTGTGACGCGGTCAGACAATGCGATCGCACTCAGATCGATGAAATTTCACGCGATCGCTATCCATCAACATGAATTGACGCTGCAATACACCCTACCGGGAACGATCCTGCGGTTAGCTGTCAAAGCTCTCGTCGATCGCTAGTCGGCGGATGCCAACCCGCTTTGACCCAAAGCCGCCGTGTATTCCGAATTGAATCGCGATCCGCGTACCGCTCGTCATTCATATCCAGCCGCGCGATTGTTGCTCGTCCGATGTCCGTCATGCCAAGGATGCGATCGGCATCCCGCGACCAACAAAAATGTACATTCCAGTCCTGACGACGCGGATCGAACAAAGGTACAGAATGACCGGTTTTCGGATCGACTCCATCCGTAAAATTCAATCGCCGTTCGTTACAACGCCGACAGGCTAACGCGAGATTTTCCAATGCATCTAAACCTCCCAGCGATCGCGGCTGAACGTGGTCGATCGTGAATCGCGTTGCACTAATCCGTTCCGGCGAATGGCAATACTCACAGCAAAAATTTGCCCGTTTCCGAACTGTTTCTCGCCACTGGCGATCGATGCTCATCGGTTTGCTACGAGCATCGCGTTCATATGCGTAAAAATTCTATCCAGTTCGCCGATTTCCTCCAATTCCAACGCTTCCGCTGCTGTCAGTTCCTCTGACTTCCGACGTTCGAGCAACCACTCCATCCGTTCCTGTAATTCATTCCCAAATTTAAATAACGCCAGTCCCTCGACTTGCTCTAGGTGAATGTCGCCGATAAATTTGGACGGTCGAAGTAATGTTGCATCCATTGCGATCGCTCCAAACAACTGCCGTGGTTTAATTATGACAGATTGACAACAGATTGACAGCGGTACGTTGCAACGATTTAACGTTATCGCCATCCATCCCATGAGTTGACGCCACAACACACCCTACCCATTAACTTTCCTCCATCTCCTCCGGTAACCGAACCTCATCCACCACCGTCAATCCTTCCACCAAACTGCGATCCTCGCTAATATGGGGAAACTTGAGCTGAAAATCGGGAATTCCACGCTCCACCTGACGCTGACGCACGATATCGAAACTTCCCGGTGCCAAAATTCGCAATCGCGGACAGGGGATTTGACCGTCGTTGCGTTTCACGCCGTAATACGGATTCATCCGAATCAGCGTTTTCTCGAAATGACGCAGAAATCCCTTGGTATCGCTCAGGGTTTCCCCTGGCGCGAGTTCGATATTAAGGACGTAACGCGCCGGAAAGTCATGTTCTGACAGGGTGATGCAGAAATCCTCCAGGTGCAGGTGGAATTCTTGCTGCAAGGCGTGCAATGTCGCTACGGCGTCCGATTCCGTGGTTTTCTCGGTGGTTGAAGACAGCAAACCGCCGCGACGGTGGCGAAATACGATGGTCGGCGTGTTTTCGTAAAATCCCGAGACTTCGATGACGTCGCCGATGTCGTAGCGATAGAAGCCGCTGTAGTTGGTCATTAAGATGCGGTAGAGTTGTCCCGGTTGCACCTCGTTGGCTAACAGGGTTTGGGGATGGTCTTTGTCCCATTCCGACTCGGGGACGAACTCGAAAAATCCGGTATCCACTGCTAACACGCTTCCGTCGGTGTCGAGATCTGGGTAGACGCTAAAGGTTCCTTCTGCTGTTGCAAACACGGCACCGAATCCGGGGGTGTTATCGAAATAGTCGGAAAAGCGATCGAAATAAAAGTCTGAGGTTCCGCCACGCGCGGCGGCGATGTAAGATAAATTTTGCCAGGCGAGTGCGGGAGTGAGCCGTCCGTGAGATTTTAGCAGTTGGCACAATTGTGCGGCGCGTTTGGGTGCGGGAGTGAGGCGGCGTTCTAATTTGGCTTGCAGTGCGGGTTCGAGGTCGATCCAGGGTGGGAGGGTTCCCCGTTCTAGGTCGGCGATTAGGTCTTCGGCGTAGCGTTCTAAGTAAGTGCAAATGCGCAGAATTAGCATGGGAAAGTTAGACCCGATGCCGCGTAAGTTCCGATCGCGCAGGGAAAAGAGCAAGCAAACGTAGTGTCTCGCTAGGCTATCGGTGACTTTTAAGGTGTCGAAGGGGTGCGCGAATAGTTGTTCGTAAATGTACTTGCGCATGTGGAGGACGCCGGGTCCGGCTGACCCGTAGTTGATTCCGCCTTCGGTGCGTTTGGGTGCTTTAGCGGCGTTGGTGGCGAGGAGGTGACCGAATTTCAATCCGCGCGATCGCAAGGCGGAACTTAAGAAGCCGATACTGGTAATATTAACTCGTCCGAGGGAACTTTGAAATCTTTGGGTGACGGGGATGAGTTTTTGAGTTCCCGTCGAGCCGCTGGTGGTGTTGAGATAGACGACGGGGTCGGGGGTTAAGATGTTGGGTTCGCCTTTGGCGATGCGGCGGATGTAGGGTTCGTAACTTTGATAGGGTAAAACGGGAACGCGATCGCGAAATCGATCGATGGTTTTAATGTCTTTGAGTCCGTATTTTTGACCCAGTTCGGTGTTTTGATAGTCCCGCAGCAGGTTGAGGAGATAGTTTTCTTGTTCTGGCAGGGGATTGCGGGTTTTGCGGACGAAGTTGTCTTTTTGACGCTCGGCGAACCATCTTAAGGCGGGTAAGAATAGGTTGGTCATATTTTGAGGGTAGCAGTTGAGGGTGATTTTTGAAAATACGATTTTGAAAAAAATACTTATTGAGTTTTAACTGGATGGAGGAATGTTGTCAAGTGGGTGGGTAAACACTAAAGTGTTTACTACGAACGGTAGGTTTGGGATAAAATGACTAATGGATCGACGATCGCTAGGTGGCTGTATGTTTTTGGGTGATGTCGCGATTTTAAATGTTTGTGGACGAGGTGCAGTTCGCTACATCCGGCGATTAGATCGTTGACTTTGTATTTTTTGGAGAGTGCGTCCAAGTAATCTAGGGTTTCGTCGAGGTGGCGGTTGAGTTTTAATTGGAAGATACAATCGCTCAATTGTTGTTGGTCGTCGTTGTCGATTTGAATGAGGCGATCGCGCGCTGGCTCCCAGAGTTCGTGTCGTTCGAATACTCGTGCTTGTCTGGCACCGTTGGCACACAATAGTAAATGTTGACGATCGCTCTCTAGAACGGCTTTTAAAGATAGTTCGACTAGCGAAATCACTTTCTCGCGCAACGGTTGCCGCACTTGTGGTAAAAAATAGTGCATGGTCGTACAGGCGATCGCAATTCGATCGACTCCCAGATCGCACAACTTTTGGAGCGATCGCTCTAATTGTTGCACTAACGGCGCTTCTTCTCCCCGCGCGATCGCGCTGACTCGTTCGGGAAAGGTCGGGTCGGAATACAGCAGGCAAATCGGTGCATTTTGCTCGCAATCTTCCAGGTTTTCTTCGTAAAATGTCTTGAGAAATTCGGCGGAAGCTAAAGGACCGAGTCCGCCTAAAATACCTAACGATGGAGTCATGGTTGAAGGCAACAGAACGGTAGGGGAGGGTGTGGCGTCAATTCATGGGATGGATGGCAATAACTAATCAATTGCCGTAACGCACCGCCATCAACATCTTCATCCTCTAATTTAACAAAATAAATTGACAATTTTGGCTAGCGCTTTTTCATTCTCCAACTCCCATTTTTCCAATTCCAGAGCAGTCCGAACGGGAAACAAACGGCGATCGCGCTGGCGTCGGTTGCGTCCGCCTCCGGTCACGTGCAATAAAATCGTCGCCTCTCGATCCAATTGCTTTCGAGATGCCGCTTTTATCAATGTCGCCAATGCAATTCCCGCCGCCGGATCGATATCTACTCCTTCCATTTCTCGAAACAACTCAACCCCCCGCAACGCTTCCTCATTACTCGCGGCGAACATAGTTCCCCCACTGTCGCTCAACGCATCGAACACGCCACCGCAAATCCCATACGGCGGAGACTGATTCGAGAGGACATCGGCGACAATCTCTTGCATTTGCCGATTTCCCACTTCGCCGTTGGTTTCGCCGAGTTCCCGACACCGCAACGACCAGGCGCGATAAATGGGAACGAAAGGCAAATTTTGGCTCAACATCAAACGCGGTAAAGTGCCACCGAAGCGACCGTCGGCGACCAGGCGTTTGGCGGCTTCGCAAATGGCAATTCCCCCCGACCCGCTGCCAATCGCTTGAAAATAGTAATCTGGGAGTTGTCCCATGGTTTCGACGGCATTGAAGAGAATCGTACCGATCCCATCGCGCCGTCCCACGTTTTTCACGCCTCCTTCGGGGAAGAAGCCATCGAGTTGCGATACCCGTTTGGCGAGCGCGATCGCGTCGTTGTAATTCGCCAATCCCCTCAGACACACCACCTTCACGCAGGGGTCTAGCGGCTCGAAAAATTCCATCCGAGGCAATCCCCGTTCGGGGACGACAATCAGACACGGAACCCGATTTTGGGAGCAAATCCACGCAAACGCCGCCGCTGTATTTCCCGCAGACGCCAATACCATCGTGTCGCGATGGGACGGGGGAAGCCGCGAGAGGACTGCGTGTGCTTCGAGTTCTTTAAACGACGCCGTTTCCAGGGTGGCTCCCCGTTCGGGGAAATAGCCGCTAAAGGCGATCCACAGGTTGGGAAGTCCGATGGCGCGGTTGAGCGTCTCGCTGCGGTAGGTGATGGCGTTCCCGGTTGGAGACGAGTGGTGGATGGTGGGGAGCCAGCGTCGGTATCGAAACAGTCCCTGGTGAGTGGAATCGGGGTTAAACGCGCGATCGCGGTATTCGGTGGTTAGCAGTCCGGTGGCAGAATGGTCGTGGGGACATTCGAGCAGGAAGCCGTCGTCGTGGAATCTCGCGCCGCAGATGGGACATTTCAGTCGGTAATGTCGGGGGTCATTGCCGATTGGGGTTTTCGCAGACAGGGAGGTGCAATGACTGTGGGACTCCATTGGCGGGACGCAGGTTGGGAGAACAACGAGACGAATCGATGCCAGGGACGGCATCGCGCGCGATCGCTCGTATTACCCTACCACGCTTTATCCCGCCTGCAATTGGGGAAGGAAGATAACAAGCAACGGGGAGCGTATCGAAAATGCTATGATACCTGCTTGACTTAGATTAATCTACAATTTTTTCAACGATCGATGAGTCCGACTGTTTTAATTACCGGTGCGTCTCAAGGAACGGGAAAAGCCACGGCGCTGTTATTTGCACGTCGCGGTTACGATGTTATTTTAGCCGCCAGACAACCCGAGCGACTCGATATCGTGGCGAGTGAAGTGCGATCGCTCGGACGGGAAGCGTTAGCAGTTCCGACGGATGTGGGAAATTGGCAACAAGTGCGATCGCTGGTCGATCGAGGGTTGGAGCATTTCGAGCAAATTGACGTGTTGGTGAATAATGCCGGAATTTGCCTGACCGGTGGGGTTGAAACCACCTCAATTGAAGACTGGCATCGCTTGATGGATACGAATTTTTTCGGTTACGTTCATACCATTGAAGCCTTATTGCCTCATTTTTTAAGTCGGGGACGCGGCGCGATCGTGAATGTCGGTTCGTTTGGCGGAAAGGTTCCAATTCCGAGGATGACGGCGTATTGTGCCAGTAAATATGCCGTGACGGGATTGACCGAATCGTTGCGCGTGGAACTCGAACCGAAAGGGATTCATGTCGGTGCAGTCCATCCGGGAGTGATTAACAGTAATTTCCTCGAACGCGCTCTGTTTCGCGGGGAGGACGAGACTGAAATCGAACGAGGACGAGAGCAGATGGATCGAGCGTTGCAATCGCCGTTGGTCAGCCAACCTGAAGACATTGCTAATGCAATTTGGGAGGTGGCGCGCGATCGCAAATCGGAAGTCGTTGTCGGTTCGGTGGCGATGGCAACTCAGGCTTATCGGTTCGCACCGGGTTTAGTGGAATGGCTACTCAAATCCGCGCGGTTTGCATAAGGCGAGGAGAGCGAATACAACCCAAATTCTTGTCGAATCGATGGCGAAATGGGTCGAAATTTGAGCGTTTCCTTCAGTTTAAATAAAAGGTTACCCCGATTGGCATTGTGCAGGCTGCCAAATCCAGTTTGATAGTCGTTGTCGCCGTGTCCGATGATATAGACGGTTCCGGGAAATGGGAGGGGTTGAGGTGGCGTTTGCTTTAAGACTTCATTGAAATTGCGATGGCTACACAAGGCGTAGTATTTTAAGGAGTCTTCGGGATAGTCATCTTCGCCGTCGGGAATCGGACAGAGAGCGAAGCGAATGATATGGCACGTTCCGCACCATTTCTGAAAGTCGGATTTGCGGTAATAAATCCAACGGCTCCCTTCTTGGTAGACGTATCCAGAGTTGACATACCAACCGTCTGCATCTGGATGTTGGTTGGCAAAGGCAACAATGCGACGGCTCACGCAATCGTCGGAATCGACAAACATGACGTGGTTTGGCGAAAACTGGCGCGCGTATCTCAAGCCAGCGATTGCTTTTTTGGCGCGATCGTCTTGTCGGTCTTGAGCAGTTTTGGGGACGGGGGAATTAATCTCGACAAAGTGAAGGGAAGGATGCTCGAAGTGAATCTTCGGTTTTTCATTACAAACTATAATGACTTTAAAGTTGGAGTCGGTTTGATTAAAGATCGAGCGAACGGTTCTTTCAAGCAGTTGACAGACGGAGTCCCAAGACTTGGAAATCTGAGCACTTTTAATCGGGATAATAAATACCAGCATCGTTCAAACACCTCAATCCCCGATCGGGGCGATCGTTCCCGAGTCACTTTTTAGCTATTGTATAGCATTTCCGATACCTGTATTTAATCTGCATAAAGTAAAATCGACGACCAATAGTTGCTGCTCGTGGGGAGAACTTTCGTTATAGACAACACGGCAATTGCTGACTGAGGTAAGTATTTGTAAATACAATCAATTCAAAATCTTGGATTTGGATGGCTTTCTAATTTAAGGTAAGCGGGTATAAGCCAAATTTTTCTTTCAGCGATGGCAACACGGGGCGAAATTTGAGCAATTCTTTAATTTTAAATAAAAGGTTCCTCTGATTGGCATTGTGAATGCTGCCAAATCCAGCTTGGTAATTATTATCGCCATGTCCGATAATGTAAACGGTTCCGGGAAAGGGGAGAGGAGAGAGCAGCGTTCCGCGTTGTTGCAAAATATGCTTGATATTGCGATGGTTGGCACCGGCGTAATACTCTAATAAACTTTCAGGATAATCATCTTCGCGATCGGGAATCGGACAGCGATCGAAGCGAATGATATGGCACGTTCCGCACCATTTCTGAAAGTCGGATTTGCGGTAATAAATCCAACGGCTCCCTTCTTGGTAGACGTATCCAGAGTTGACATACCAACCGTCTGCATCTGGATGTTGGTTGGCAAAGGCAACAATGCGACGGCTCACGCAATCGTCGGAATCGACAAACATGACGTGGTTTGGCGAAAACTGGCGCGCGTATCTCAATCCTACCATAACTTTTTTGGCGCGATCTACTTGCTTGCCTTCATAGTCGCTGGGGGGTGCAAAATCAACCTGAATATAGTGCAGGGAGGGATGGTCGAATTGAATGTCGGGAATTTCGTTACAAACGACAATCGCCTTGAAATCTGAATCCGTTTGTTGGCAAACCGAGCGAATGGTTCGCTCAAACAGACGACATACGGATTCCCAGGAATTGGAGGCTTTGGCACTCTTGAGGGCGATTAAAAAAGCTATCATAAGTGTTAATTTCTATTGTTTTTGCTTCAGTACGGAAGTATTCTGATTTTACAAGGCAAAGTAGAGTGCCCGCAATCGTTATTGGATCTAAATTAATGAACGATCGCGATTTAAAGTTACCGTTATTTCTCAGATCTTAGAGCGAGCTTTTTTCCGCAATTTTACGGAAGTCAAGCGACCCGCGATCGGGTATATAAATAGGGAGGTGCCGATCTGTCAGTGTCTGCCGCTTGCATATCGGGCGATCGCTCAACGTCCGATCGTTGTCGTTTGACTGGTTGTTGTCTTGAGAATTATGAAAACTAATACTGCTTCTTCTGACTATAAAATTATTCAAACTTTGCACGAGGGCGTCAGAACGACGATTTATCGAGCCTATCAAGACACGAAACAGGCGACGTTTATCCTGAAAGTTCTCAAGCCAGAGTTTTCTTCTTTAGAGGAAATTGCTAGATTCAAACACGAGTATCAAATTACACGCGACTTATCTCTAGATGGGATTGCAGGCGCGCGCGACTTAATCAAATATGAAGGTTGCTTTGCCCTCGTTTTAGAAGATTTTGGTGGCGATTCGCTGCAAGTTTTCCTGCAACAGCATCGCTTATATGCAATTGAATTCCTTGAAGTTGCGATTCAGCTCGCGACTGTCCTCCAAGATTTACACGAATGTTCGGTCATTCATAAAGACATTAAACCATCCAATATTATTGTAAATCCTAATACCGGACAGGTCAAACTCACTGACTTCAGCATCGCGACTCGTTTGGTCAAAGAGGAACGCCAAGCCAGCGACACCAACCTACTCGAAGGGACGCTCGCGTATCTGTCTCCTGAGCAAACCGGACGCATGAACCGATCGCTCGATTACCGCACCGACTTTTACTCCCTCGGCGTCACGTTTTACGAAATGCTGACGGGACGGTTGCCGTTTCCCTTCACCGATCCCCTTGAGGTGATTCACGCTCACTTGACGCGGATTCCCCGATCGCCCCATCAGGTCGATCCCGAAATTCCCGTGACGATCTCGGATATCGCGATGAAATTACTGGCAAAAAATGCCGAAGATCGCTATCAAAGTGCGTTAGGTCTCAAAGCCGATCTCGAAACCTGTTTGACGCAACTGCGAGAGCGGGGAACGATCGCTCCCTTTACCGTAGGAACCCTAGATCGCGCCGGACAATTGCTCATTCCGCAAAAACTTTACGGTCGCGATGGCGAAGTCGAACGGTTAATGCAAGCTTTTGATTGCGCCAGCATTGGAAAAACCACAGTTTTATTCGCAAGCGGATATTCGGGGATTGGCAAAACATCAGCGATCAACGAAATTCACAAACCCATTGTCCGCCAGCGAGGGTATTTCGTTCGAGGAAAGTTCGATCAATTCAAGCGCAATATTCCCTACTCGGCGTTAACCCAAGCGTTTCAATCTCTGGTACGACAGTTATTGAGCGAACCCGTCCGCCAACTGGAGATGTGGAGTGCCGAAATCCTAGAAAAATTAGGGGAAGAAGCGCGGGTAGCGATTGAATTCATTCCCGATCTCGAATGGATTGTCGGAGAGCAACCTCCCGTTCCCCAGTTGGGACTGAGCGAGTCGCAAAATCGGTTTAATCGAGTCTTCAAAGATTTTATCTCGGTCTTTGCTCGCAAAGAACATCCGCTGGTCTTATTTTTAGACGACCTGCAATGGGCGGATTTAGCGTCGTTAAAAGCCATTGAATTTTTAGTTTCCGAAACCGACGATCTGGCATTGCTACTCGTGGGTGCATATCGAGATAACGAAGTGTCGTCCGCTCATCCTCTCGTTTCGACTATTGAAGTTATCGATCGCGCTCCGGTGTATTTCGATCGCCTGGAACTGCAACCCCTCACCCCCGATAGCATTGTGGAATTGGTCGCCGATACCCTCCATTGCGATCGCGATCGAGCCGAGCCACTGGCAGAATTGTTATTCGAGAAAACGGGTGGAAATCCTTTTTCGCTCTCGCAGTTACTCGAAACCCTCAATCGCGAACAATTGCTAACCTTTAACTATCGCCAAGAATGTTGGACGTGGGATTTAGAACAGATTCGTCCCCTCGGTCAATCCCATTGTAATATCCTCGAATTGGTCGGTCGAAACATTCGTCAACTTCCCGAAGCAACTCAACACGTTTTGCAACTGGCAGCTTGTTTGGGTAACGAATTTCAACTCAGTATGCTAGCGGCAGTTTGCGAGAAATCGGAAGCCGAAACTGCTCGGGATTTATGGGATGCTTTGCAAGCTGGGTTAATTATTCCGCTGGATGCCAACTATACAATTGGGCAAATTTTGGACGATATCGATCGCGCCGAAATGTCTCAATTGCAAATTCGCTATAAATTCTCCCACGATCGCGTCCAACAGGCTGCCTATTCTCAAATTTCGGCGGAACTGAAACCCAATTTGCACCTGAAAATCGGTCGCTTGTTGCTGCAAGAAACCCCCGAAACCGAGTTAGAGGATCGCCTGTTCGATATTGTTAATTCGCTCAATTTAGGGGTCGAGTCCATTCGCGATCGCGCCGAAGTCGTTCGACTCGCCCAACTCAACCTCAACGCCGGACGTAAAGCTAAAGCGTCCACGGCTTACGACGACGCCAGTTGTTACTTCGATCTCGGCTTGAACTTACTCCCTAAATCCGCATGGAACGAACATTACCAACTGGCGTTAGACCTCCACGTCGAGGCGATCGAACTGGCATACATTCAGACCGATTTCCAACGCGCCCAGCAATTGTCCGACCTCGCCATTGCTCGCACCCAAACTACTCTGGATCGGGTCAAAATCGACGAATTAAAAATCAACTTCTACTTCACCCAAAACCAAATGCAAGCGGCGATCGATACCGCACTCGATACCTTGCAACGGTTGGGCGTGACGTTGCCAAAACAGCCAAATCGCGTCCAGTTTTCTCTGGGACTGCTGCGGGTTAAATTGCGACAATTCCCGCGTTCGATTGAAAAATTAATGGCATTGCCCGCCATGCAAGATGCCAAAAAACTTGCCGCCATGCGAATTTTAATGGCGATCGTTCCGGCATCGTTCGTGGCGCAACCGCAACTGTTTCCCCTCGCCATTTTTAAAATGGTCAACCTCTCGCTGCGATACGGCAATTCGCCGATTTCGGCATTCGGTTATAACAGTTACGGCACCATTCACTGCGCGGTTTTGGGCGATATCGAATCGGGCTATCGTTACAGCCAACTCGCCCTCAACTTAGTCGAAACTCTCAAAGCCAAACACCTCAAATCGCGAGTATATTTTGTCTTCAATACCTTTATCCGCCATTGGAAAGAGCCGCTCAAATCGACCCTCGATTCCCTGCTCGATGGCGTTCGCAGCGGATTAGAAACGGGAGACATTGAAAATGCCTGTCACTGCGCGGCGTTTTATTGCATCTATACCTTTCTCAGTGGCGTTCCCCTGGAAGATACTCAAGACAAGCAAGCGCGTTACATCGAGTTGACGACGCACTACAAACAAGAATTTCAAACCGACCAGGCTAAGTTGTGGCATCAAGTGGTCTTGAACCTGCGCAGTCAATCCGACGATCCGGTGAAATTGGTGGGAGCGGCGTTTGACGAAACCACTGCATTACCGCACGCCAAAGCCGCAAAAAACGCGATGGTCGTCTTTCCGGCGTATCTGGCAAAATTGATGTTGGCGTATTGGTTCAAACAACCCGATCGCGCTGTCGAATTTGCCCATTCCGCCCAACCTTATCTCAATGGCGTGTTGGGAATTGCATACATTGCTTTGTATAATTTCTATCAATCCCTGGCATTGCTGGCAACCTACCCCGATGCCAATTCTCGCCAACAAAAACAGATTCTCGATCGCGTCGGTATCGCCCAAAAACAACTGGCTCGCTGGGCAGAAAGCGCCCCAACCAACTATCGCCACTGTTTCGAGTTAGTCGAAGCCGAAAAAGCACGGGTATTGGGACACATTGACCTAGCTCTATCCCATTACGATCGCGCTATCAAACAGGCACAAACTGCCGGATTTGCTTGCGAAGAAGCCTTAGCTGCCGAACTCGCCGCCGACTGCTGTTTTGCCCTCGGACGAGACAAATTGGGACAGCTCTACCTCGCCGACGCCAGCCGCAACTACCTGCACTGGGGTGCGACTGCTAAGGTGAAAGACCTAGAATACCGCTATCGGGACGTGTTGGCTCGCTCTCTCGCCGTCAGTGCCACCGAACCGACCTCGACCGTCACCCGCACCACCAATTCTACCAGCGGACAGAATGCGGCGGCGTTGGATCTGGCAACAATTGTCAAAGCCTATCAAGCTATTTCCGAGGAAATTGTCCTTGACCGACTGCTCGATAAATTGATGTTGGTGTTGATGGAAAATGCAGGGGCGCAAAAAGGATTGTTGTGCCTGGATCGCGATGGTGAATGGGTACTGGCTGCCGAGGGAACAGTGGAGCCGCAACCCCGCGTCAGCCTGCCGTTTGCGCCGTTGGACGATTGTACGGACGTGCCGACGAGCGTGTTGAATTACGTTCGCCGTACCCGAGAGACGGTGGTGTGCGATCGCGAGAATGAGGGCGAATTCGGACGCGATCGCTATTTAATCCAACATTCCCCTCAATCGCTGCTGTGTTTGCCAATTTTGGATCGGGGCAAGTTGACGGGGTTATTGTATTTAGAAAATCGCGTCACTCAGGGGGCATTTACGCGCGATCGCCTGGAGGTAATTTCCCTGCTTTCGACTCAAGCCGCGATCGCCTTAGAAAATGCGTTGCTCTATACGTCAATGGAGGAAAAAGTTGCCTCGCGCACGCAAGAGTTACATCAAAAAAATTGCGATTTAGAATCAACATTGCAAGAGTTGAAACGCACCCAGTCTCACCTCATTCAAACTGAAAAGATGTCCGGGTTGGGACAAGTTGTGGCTGGGGTTGCTCACGAAATCAACAATCCCGTCAACTTTATTTACGGCAACGTAGTTCACGTCAGCGACTACACTCGCGATTTATTAGAGTTAATCGAGGTGTACCGACAGCGACACGGTGAGGGCGACCCGGAGGTTCGCGATAAAATTGAGGAGATCGAGCTGGACTTTTTAAGCGAAGATTTGCCCAAACTGCTGGGATCGATGAAAGGCGGAGCAACGCGGATTAAAAATATCGTGCAATCTTTGCGGAATTTTTCGCGATTTGACGAAGCGGATATGAAGCCCGTCAACTTACACGAGGGCATCGATAATGCACTACTAATTTTGCACAATCGGCTCAAACCCAAGAGCGATCGTCCGGCAATTGAAATTATGAAAGAGTACGGCAATTTGCCGCAAGTGGAATGCTATGCCAGTCAGCTCAATCAAGTGTTTATGAATATTCTCTCCAATGCGATCGATGCGGTAAACGAAACCAAGTCTTCGATTCCAACCATTCGGATTCAAACGAAGGTGTTAGAGGGCGATCGCGTCGAAATTCGAATTGCCGACAATGGTATGGGGATGCGCGAGGAGATTCGACAGCGAGTATTCGATCCGTTCTTTACCACCAAATCTGTGGGGAAAGGAACTGGATTGGGATTGTCGGTGAGTTATCAAATTGTTACCGATCGACATGGCGGAACTCTCGACTGTATTTCTGCCCCAAATGAGGGAGCGGAGTTTGTCATTCAAATTCCTCTCGCTCAGTCCTGGAAAAAGGTCAATTCAGTGTCGAGTTCTGCACTAATTTAAGAGCCGTAGGGTGGGAATTGCAGATTAAGGAACGATTGTACCGACTCATTGAAACTAGCAATGCCCACCTCTCTGAGTAGTTGTAGGGTGGGAATTGCA